>DOWG01000237.1:0-2475 GCA_003519685.1 Lachnospiraceae bacterium | reverse complement strand
GACTGTAAAATAATATCTACGTTCACATCATGCCTTGCCAGATGGTTAAATAATTTAAAAGCCACGCCTGGCTGATCCTCTAAACCGATAACTGAAATACGCGCTGTATTTCGATCCGATGCCACACCACTTACCAGCATTTTCTCCATTTTTGTTTCCTCCTTAACCAAAGTACCTTCCGAATTATTTATACTTGAACGAACCACAAGCTGTACGCCATATTTTTTTGCCATTTCTACCGACCGGTTATGCAATACACCCGCGCCAAGGGATGCCATCTCCAGCATCTCATCATAGGTAATCTCCTTTAGCTTTCTGGCGCCGCTGACAAGCCTGGGATCCGCGGTATATACCCCTTCGACATCCGTATATATTTCACAGGTATCGGCATGTAACGCTGCAGCTAATGCAACTGCTGTAGTATCCGATCCACCGCGCCCGAGCGTCGTGTAATCGTCCATTTTATTAACACCCTGAAAACCGGTAACTACAACAACCCGTTTATTTTCCAATTCAGCCGATATTCTCTCCGTATCAATTCGTTTCAAACGAGAGTTTCCATATGCGGAAGTTGTATGCATAGCAACCTGAAATGCATTCAAAGAAACCGCCGGAATGTCCAAAGCGTTAAGCGCCATTGCCATTAATGCAACGGAGGTCTGTTCCCCGGTCGTTAAGAGCATATCAATTTCCCGCTTTGATGCTTTCGGGTTAATGCTCTTCGCCATTTCAAGTAATACATCAGTCTGCTTTCCCATAGCGGATAAAACAACGACAATCTCGTTGCCCTTTTTATAGTCCTCAGCAATCCGCTTCGCAACATTAAGAATCCTCTCTTTGTCGGCAACGGATGTGCCACCAAATTTCTTTACTATTAACATAGCTGCCTCCTAATACTTTAGATTATGTGCATACCAACTTAATTTCTTAAGTAAGATTAAGCTGCCTATCGCTTATTTCTCAAGCTTTACCGCTTTGGTATAAGTTTGGTTAAGAATAAGTAAAGCCATTTATCGTTCAAATAACTTATCAATAATAGTATATCCTTCCTTTACGACATTGCCACTTAATTTTGCATCCGCCTCATTAAATTTCCACGCGTTTTTAACCTCATCTTCGTGCGTCTTTTCGCGCATCATAGAATCTGTACTGTCATAGAGCAGATAGGGAACCGGGTCGCTCGTATGGGTCCTGCACCGGATCGGGGTTGGATGATCCGGCATGATAAGCATGCGATATTCTGCTCCCGCCTTTTGCATTTCCTGCATGATAACTTGAATAACCCTTTGATCCAGATTTTCTATCGAAATGATCTTGTTCCGGATATTTCCCTGATGTCCCATCTCATCCGGAGCTTCTACATGAACATATGCAAAATCATAATGATCTTCCAAAAGCACTTTAACCGCTGCCATAGCCTTACCCTCATAATTCGTATGAAGGGTCCCATTGGCACCCGGTACTTCGATAACCTTCATTCCTGCTCCTACGGCAATACCCTTAAGAAGATCAACGGCTGAAATCATAGCACCCTTCTTATGATTCTTCTCTTCGAAGGAATCTAGGGCCGGCCTTGTACCGGCTCCCCAAAACCATAGCGAATTGGCCTTATGAAGTCCTTTTTCTTTCCGCTTCAAATTAACCGGATGATTGTTTAAGATAGCATAACTCTTCTTCATCATCTCTCTTAAGGCTTGCTCCTCCGGCAGATATTCCCCGATCACTCTTCCAAGAATATCATGCGGCGGCACCAGATCGGTAACCCTGCCCTTATCCCATATGGTCAGATGGCGATAGCTGGTTCCGACATAGAACTTATAGATGTCATTTTCCAGTTCCTTTTTCACCGCCTCCAGCAGGATAGCGGCATCCTCTGTTTCGATTTCGCCGGAGCTGTGATCGAGAATTGTTCTGCTCTCATAAGGAACCTCCTCCTCGGATAACGTAACCAAATTACAGCGCAGAGCAATATCGGCAGCTTTCATATCCACTCCGATACTTAGCGCCTCCAAAGGCGACCTCCCGGTATAGTATTTTCTTGGGTTGTATCCTAAGACCGATAGATTAGCCGTATCGCTCCCCGGCTTCATCCCCTCCGGAATCGTATAGGCAAGACCAACCTCGGATTTGACCGCAAGCAGATCCATACAGGGGGTATCCGCCGCCATTAAGGGCGTCCTATTCTGAAGCTCCGCCAGGGGTTCATCCGCCATACCGTCTCCGAGCACTACAACATATTTCATATTTTCAAATCCTTTCCTAAAACCTTACCCGGATCATGTTACGAATCTCAGGTAGTTTCTCTCTTATGTTCTTCATCTCCTGTTCCTCCAGCAGGGAGGTAAGAAATGCATATTCATTACCAGCATGATCCATCGTAACTTCTTCGATATCTCCGAATAAATCTTTTACTTTTCCTTTTATAGAATCGCTGCTTCCCTCTACACGGACAAAGAATCTGTGTTTTACCTGATT
>DOWG01000146.1:10893-17555 GCA_003519685.1 Lachnospiraceae bacterium | reverse complement strand
CATTTGCAGTATCAATGTTGTAATAATCGGTACCAGCATCTTTAGTTAGATTAAAATTCTGTGTCTGCTCTGCCATTTAACTGATCTCTCCTTCCCTCAGTTCTGCATGAGTATAGGCACTTAATTGCTCATGCGTGTAGATTGATAATTCTCCATGCGTGTTATATACATACTCAAATTCAAATGCCAGATGGGCCGGCTTTATTTCTTCGATCGTTACTGTAAGATCAGCCATGTTGGGCGGCAGGCCTTTGGTACCGACAAATTTTACCTTGAAACTGTAATTTGCGGGATTCTCGATAACTTCAACTTCTCCATTACTATAGGACCTTGCCACCGCCTCAATCATTTGCTTTGTTACGGTACCAACACCCCGGATTTTTGCCCGGATCCGTTCCCGTCTGAATTCATCTGATTTACTTACGTCTACCTGCAAACCATATATCTTTTCATACCGGCTTAATAAGGAGGTAGCCGTATTAACAAAGCATTGATCTATTGTTTCACCGAAGCCGCCAACAAAATAGTTTATATCATTCGAAAGGATCTCCTGTAATTCCTCCATTGTCTGGTTGTTTCTATAATAATCCGGAAGTAAATTGATAAGCTCCATGTCACACCTCCGCCAGTGTTATGTCATCAAGAATAGGCATTTCATCTTCACCAATAATAATATTTTTAGTATCGCCGTTTAGCAATAATCCACTATAATCAGCAACACCCGGGACTGATAATAACAGGCTGCCTATTTTTGCATAGCTGATGGTATAGAAATCAAAGGTTGCATTTCTAAAATACTCCGCTGCCAAAGAAGCAAATTCAGCCTTAACATCTTCCTGCGAAGCACTTCCATCAAGTGCAATATTTGCAGCAATGTTAATGATTTTCTCCTTTGGACTTTCTACCGTGACTGTAGCCCCGATCGGGCGAACCGTTTCAATATATTCATACACAACTGCCGGCAAGTCAGGATCAATTTCCATGTTTTCATTGATTACCAGTACCTTCACCGTCCCATTCCCATCCCATAAAGGAAATACTTTCGCATCACCACACCCGGGTACTTCAAGTGCCCATCTTTTATAATCATATACATTACCGCTTGTGGATGTAGACTGCACCTGGGAATAAAATCTTGACCGAAGATTATCGTCCGTTTCTTCCTCTTCTCCTGATGTGATAATATCTGTCAGGCTTGCTGTTACGCCGGACACATTATCAATGTTTTCTAGCTGCCCTGAATACTGATTTCCAATAGAGCCAATTTGTTCGCATTGTGCCTGATAGGTATGTTCTGATTTTAATTCTGTAATTATATAGGTCGTATCGTTTAGCCCCCATCTCGTACCAATATCAATAGTTCCATTTGTTTCTATCTGCCTGATTGCATAAGTAGCAGGCTTCCTGGTTATACCATAATCCGCAACTACCCGGTCCAGGTATTCACCCACCGCTGTATCCCCAGATACTAAGTCTAGAAAAAGATTTAGCATAAAATAAGATTCCGCCAGTTTATATGCAGCAGGAGCTAACGCATCATAAATTATCGAACCTTCCCTTTTATCTACATCGGAGGTCACTCTACTAAGCATATCATTCAGTATATTTTCATAGGTCATATCTTCCCACATTAATAATTCACCTCCTGTTGGACCGTAATGTTGCCATAAATACTACTTACATCAAATGTACAGAGCATTTCATCACCAGATACATCGAAGCGGAAGTTATCTACACTTTTTATTCTTTCGTCCTGGAGCAGGCATTCTGCAATCCTTCTTTTTAATTCTATCTGGACATACAAAGGATCTTTTCCTATAAGACTTTCTAGTTCAATTCCATAAGAAAAGCTATATATCGGATACTCATACTTTTCAGTACTCATCACCTTATATATAGCTTGCTCCAATGCTCCTATTTCGTCCGTAAAGCCTTGTATCTTATTGTCTGATATTTTATATGTCCTTGCGGTCTCAATGTCCTCTGTAACCTCTAAATCCGTTTCAATTAAGTTTTCTGGGATCATTGATTAATCACCTCCAGGATATAGAATTTTTGCCCGCCATGATCCCGGAGTAATCTGACTTGCTGGCCGGTTACGAGAGTAGCTTTCAAATTCCCTACAATAAGCTCATTCGGTATAATTAATTTATCACTGACTTTAATCCCATCAGCCGTAACTGCACCAACCTGCAGAGCGCACAACTTAGCATTATTGAGATAATTTTGCACTATAGTCTTAATCTCATTTATCATATTGCCACCTCAATCTTCATGGTGTGGACAGGGAGGAAGTTGTGGGTAACAGAACGAACGATAAGCCTTTTGTTCAGTCCTATATCTTCAATGCTTCCGTAAAATCCCGTTCCGGCTCTAACTCTACTATCACCCAGGCAATTTAAAGTTAGAGTTTCTGTCTCCCGATTATATAGTTTTAGTAGCATATCTGCTTTAGATTTTGCCTGTGCCGGCTTCCCGTTCTTGTCTAATACTTCAAAATACTGCAATAATCCGTATTTCTTTATGGATCCGCTATCTTTAGTGATATATAATTCTCTTTTGCCTGTTTTTTCATTATCCATAGCAAGCTTAATCTGATTATAAAAGTTATCATCTATGGATTTTGAATATTCATAATCGTAGCATAAGCTTTCATCACCCAGTACAAGATCAAGTGCTAAACCCTCTAAATCTCTAAGGCATACAGATCCAAATTCGTCACGAAGAGAACACCATTTGCCCTTATTCATCAGGGTGTCGCTTATAGCCTGATACATAATATCCAGCCAGGTCTTATCGTCCTGTACCGATGTGGGCAGTGTGTAATTAAATTTTTTAAAAACACCTTTTCTAAGACCAAAATAATTACACATCTTGGTGCATAATGCATCGAGGGTGTCTCCTTTAACTACGATTGTATCTTTAGCCTTTGCATATCTAAGTTGATCATAAGCAATTACTTCAATCTCTTTTTTCTTGTTTTGACCATGTTTGAAAATAATTCCGGAGAATATATTTGCACCATCATATTTAAATCGAACCGGCCTGCCATTCTCAATTTTTATGTCGTCATCCACGAAAGAAAACTCGAGCTTGCTGCATCCATCATTCAGTCTATCAGTATACGATACGGACTTAACAAGCTCGCTAATCTCATACATTTCTCCATTGGTTTCAATTAAGAATTCCATCAAAATCTTCCACCCCCTGATGAGTGCGTTCTCCCGGAAGCAGAAACCCCACCGGTGTACTTTGGAAGTTTGGGTTCTTTTTTTATCGTTTTAGGCAATGGAGCGGAATATTTTGAAAATTCATTTGTCGATGGAATTTTAAGTTTCCATCCTATATTTATGACTGCAGGATTTTTGATCTTATCTTTATTTGCGTTATAGATGATATTGTACTTTGTGCCTTCTCCGTAATATTTTTTTGCAATGCCCCATAGTGTATCGCCAGACTTAACCACATAAGATCCGGTACTTTTAGGGTTCGTTTTACCTGAAGATACTTTTTTCTTTTTAGCTTTTCCCGTTGATAAGGACTTAATAACGGCAGATTTTTTACCAAATTCCCGATATTCAAGCAGTTTAAAGGATACATACTTGTCTCCCTCTTCTCCAGCTTTCTCAGTTACTGATAATTCTTCAATCAATACCAATGTATTTATGTCATCACCAACTCCATTGCTCGCTATAAACCGTACCGGCTCCTGGCTTTTTCTCCATGTCCGAAAAAGGTTTAAATAAAAATCCGCATCTCTAAAATCCCCGGAAGTCTCTACATAATGATATGGCTCTTTTGGCAATTCTACCTCAAACGAATATTCTGTCAGTTCCATGTGAGTAGGTATCGCAATCTGGCCAAGTTTTAAAACTTCATACTTTTCTATAGCCTGTACGGAAGTAGTTTCAATCTGCTCTGGATTGACCGGGAGATGATATACCATATTATCCTTTTTGAAAAATAATGCAAAACTCATAATTAATAATTCCCTTCTGCAGCTACTGCGATCTCTTCACGCATCATCATTTCAAGCGTACCTTTTATTTCATTTACATCAGCGGTTTCCCGAACATCTCCGAAGGTAAAGCTTATATTAGGTGCAAGAGTAGCAGTACTGAACTTATTAATGTATTCCCGCTCTGCAATATCACGGAGATATCTAAGATCCTCATCGGACATATTGACTTTACCTTTCACATTGATCGGGTGTTGGTCAGTACCAAATTGGCTTAGATCATAGCCCTTATCATCGTTTTGCCCTGGTATTTGCTTCGCTATACTTGCAAATGTATCTTTAAGCCATCCCGATATGGTGAAATCACCTATGGTTTCACCAACGTAATCTGCAAACGCATTGACTTTATCCAGGTCAAGTAATCGCATTGGATTATCAATTTTAGCCCTATCTAACAGCCCGCTAATGCCGGAGAAGGCATCATCTATTCCACTTACTGCCTTACCAGTGGCGGCTTTAACAAGTCCTGCTAAATTTTTTGAACTTACGTCAAAGTTTATTGTCTTTTTTCCCGATGCTTTTGCAACTATATTATAGGCATCTATGACTTTACCTATTGTATCTATGAGTGGACTAAATAAGCTGATCATTCCTGCTACAGCTTTGCCCGTCATCACAACAATAGATTTCATTCCAAGCCTTGTTGCTTTTACAAAAAGATCAAGCGTGTCTATTGATCTGTTCCATCCAATGCGATACATATTAAAGAACTTTACGTATGCATTATAACCCTGCGCCGTCACTTTAATAATAAAACCCCATGCGCTCCCGACAAATTTTCTGTACCCTTCCGACTTTTCCCATAGAAGCACTACAGCTGCGGTTAAGCCTGCAACCAAGAGTATTGTTAGTCCTATTGGGTTAGCGGCTGTTGCAATATTCACCGCCCATTGCGCTCCACTAGCCAGCAATAGAGCGCCTTTATATGCTAGCCAAGCGGCAGTTGCTCCCTCGATAATCGGAACCAGCTTATCCCAATTATTGTTTATATAATCATAAGCACTGCTAATACCATCTAGTGCCTTTCCTGCCGCATTAGCCATTACACTAAAACCGTTTACCATCTGGTCAGTGAATTTTTCAAACTTTTTAGTATTGATCGTCTTATTAACTCTTTGTATAAGCGGTCTAAAAGCTTTTGTAGCACCATTTTTGATTTTATTCCAAACGTCAGCAAACGTCTTTGGCATCTTAGCGTACTTATTATTGATATCATCTGCAGCCATAAACATAGCGTTTTTGATAATGTCAGATGTTATTGCACCTTGGGATGATAACTCTTTAAGCTTACCCTTTGATAGATTCATATATTTTGCTATAGCGTCATAAACCATTGGGGCATTCTCCATAATAGATACAAGTTCATCCCCCTGAAGTCTGCCAGAAGCCATTGCTTGGGATAATTGTCTCATGGCACCCTGTTGTTCGGATGTGTCTGCACCACCGACCTTGAATGATTTTTGAACCAGCTCTGTAAATGCTATCAGTTCATCATTTGATGTAAAGGCATCTTTTGCTAATAGCCCCATCTTACCTACGGCAGAAGCCATTTCACCATAAGCACCCCTAGAGCGATTAGCTGCTGCAAATATCTTGTCTTGGAGTTCTGTTTGTGTCTGCAGTCCATCGTTAATTAGATCCAGTCTGGCTGCCGTATTGGTGTATTCATCAGTGATACGCATTCCTTTCATCAACCCAGATATTGTTAGCACTCCACGAATAAGCTTATTTATTCCTCCGCTGGCTCTTCCTGCGCTTACTCCAGTCGCTTCAAGCTGTCGATTGAATTTATCAGTGTTTCCACTAGCATTTAATATTTTGCCTGATGCTTGATCAGTTTTTTGCATAACTCTTTCTATGGTCCTGGTATAGCCATCAGTTAGTTGAAACATTGCTTTAAGGGTTGCCATTAACTTCTACCTCCCTTCGCATTAATTTTAGACGCTTCCTTCCTTTCTTCCTCTACTCTTATCTGGATGCTGGCGTAAATAAAGGCTTGCTCCTTCTCAGACATATTAGCTAGCACCGAAGGAAGAATGTGAAGCTTTTGCAGGGCATAGTGTGCTAAATTAAATTCAGCATCACCCTGCTTTATGCGTTTTTTATTTCTTCGATATCGTCATTAATATCAATATCAAAACCGCTAAACTTTTGTACTTCAATTGATAAATCCGCATATTCCCCGGCATATAGCATCTTCCGAAGAAGAGATCCTTCTCCTAACGCATTGTATGCTTTTTGTAATTCAGCGTTTTTTAAATCAGGAAAAACAACAGCAGCGGTTACTAATCCTTCCGTATACCCATTTCTATCAAAGGTTTCTCTACCTTTTTTATCAATTTTAGTCTGCTTCTTAATTAATAAATCATTTTCGTCCTGGGTAATTGGTCTGATTACAAACGGTACTGGCTTTCCATCTTCTTGAAATCGGTTCGATACAATAACTTCTTTGTTTTCTACCTGAATAGGATTTAGGAATGCTTTTAATGAACTCATAATGTTCTCCTTTCAAAAAAGGGAGCCGGAGCTCCCATTATCTATAGTTTGCTGGTAAATTAAAATAACTTAATCCTTCAATATCATCAAAGGTAAATGATGTATCAATGGTAATTGGATCGTCGGACTGATCATCAAGAGTTGTCAC
>DOWG01000146.1:4402-10744 GCA_003519685.1 Lachnospiraceae bacterium | reverse complement strand
TCTCTGTTCTGGCCATTAATTGTGATGTATGCCTTACCCTCTTTGGAGGATATGGTATCTGCCAATCTTACATAATTATCCGCCATGGTTTAATCCTCCCTTCTTAAGCCAAATTAACAGTAATATAGATCTTTTCAACACTGTCAACCGGCTGAATAAAGCAATCAATAATTACAGCATCGGAATCCTTTCCGGGATTAACAGCGACATCCTCCGGAGTAAAATTCTGAATTGCGTTAAGCCTCTGCAGCTCGCTGAAGTACTCAATCAGCGATGCCCTAAGCAGCGATCTGCCATCAGCATTGTTATTGATTTTGCCGACATAGTTACTTTCGAAAATCTCTGTGATGTCGTTGTTAATTCCGTCAATGGTACGAATTACACGGTTCTTTGTAAATTGCTTACCTTTATCCACAGTTACAGTGGTAAGACTGTTGATATCGTAACCTGCAGTAACATTCTGTGCAGCATCAACCTTAAAGATCCATTCGCCCGCAGTAATCGCAGTTTCCATCTCTGTTTTTGTCATTCTGGGAACTACATCAATAGCACCGACATATTTTCTACCGGTATTGGACTGATTAATATTTGCACCCGCAGATACACCTCCTACCCATGCCGTACACTGTGCAGGAGTAAGATCTGTTCCATCAGACATTTTAACTCCCTGGGTAACATTGATGATTGCTTCATCGTCACCAACAAAATTAGCCATAACAGCCTGGATATTGACTCCCTCTTCGGATCGCATCATATCAATCCAGGTCTTGATTGTAGCCTTGTTTGAATCATATGTAGTCCCGTCATAAGGATAAACTAATACATTGTGTTCCTTGGTCATAAGTGCTGCTAATGCCGTATCGATTGTGTCTGCTGTATGCGTTGTGCCTAAGTTATATACAATAACCGTTTTAGCACCCTTTAGAGCTTCATTGACAAGTAATTTGTCTGCAGCTGTTATGTCAGCTGGATACTCGCTCTGATCTAATGTTGTAATAGTATACATTTCACCTGCAACACCTTTGCTCATTTCCTGCAATAAAACAACAATGCCCCTTTCTCCTGGAGTAATTGAGAGCGGAGTATTGGTCCGGAAATTAAGATATGGGCCAGGTAAAACTTTATTTTGACTAGTCCATGTTCCTGCCATGTCATACCTTCTTTCTTTAAATATTTGTATTCGTTGTCTGTGTCTGCATTGGAACTACTGATTCAACTTTCATTTCGGAATAATTCACATCAAATGTCATATGCAGCACGTTATCAGTAATTCGAGCATTCTTATTTATGGCTTTAAATGCTCCGAAGTAATCAAATCCTCTAATCAAAGTTTCTTGGATAGTAAAGCAGTCTGATTTTATTTCCGGTGTAGCCTTGTCGGAGAAGTAAACTATATCAAAACTGATCCGACCATTGTATTTGCTGTTCATGCGCTTGGAATAGTCATGATCAATCTCGAATATAACAAATGCTGGAGTGGTGAACTTTTGAGGAATATCATCAGTATATCTTCTGATTTTTCGTACATCATCCGGAAATAGTTCCTTAAGTTTATATACGATTGCTGACTTAATATCGCTTATCATGTTTCCTGTTCACCCTCTCCACTTCTTTCCTGAATTCCTCTATCATAACTTTCTCAGTTTTTGAAATTGCTTTTTCAAGCATAAATTTGCCTTTAATGAAGTCTACGGTTTCGCCTTCACCGTTTACTACCCGATGACCATCATTTACATACGAAGAATAATCAGCTGCGTTAAACATGGTCTTTTCAACTCCTGCTCTTGATTTCTTTGTTGGAGTTCTTTTCCACTGCCTATACATAAAGCCTGTATCAACAGGTGTGTTCGCCTTCGCTACCTTTATCCCTTCATTGACAGCCTTGTTAATAACTTTTTTATCAATCTCCGATATATCGCCAAGCATGGATCTTAATTCTGTCCGGAATTCATCTATAGCCTTTTTGTTCTCGCTGTAATTACTCATACTGTACCATTCCGCTTCACAGAAAATTCTTGATGGTCTGCATACGGGAATCCTTCTCCGACAGATAATTTAACAACCCTGCCATTACGCTGAGTAACTTCGATGCGGTCGCCCTCTTTTAAATCGGTTTCCAGGGCACAAAACAGCGAATAGGAGTTAACTAACGTTGGAACTCCATCAGTGCCTGTATCGGTCAAATTACCCTTACTATAGTGGCACTTAACACCGGAGTATTTAAGTACTTCTGAACTCGTGGTTACACCATCAATCTCAGTTTCTTCCCACCGGTAAATGTCCATCCTGTCTTTCCATAACCTCTGCAGTGCTGTCATCGGCGCAACCTCCTAAACTGTGTCAGGGTCTTTTTATCCCTGTCGGATAGCCCGTAAATCGTATCCTTAGATGTTTTATCGTCGACATTGTAAGTAATACTGGTATCCCCCTCTTTGATTGATTTAACGTCAAATACGGAGCTTGTACCGTTCTCCGATTCATAATCAATGATACCTTTAGTTTTCTTCCGGATGAACGGCTCTAAAGCTTCCGGCAGCTCCGCAAGATTGCAGTAATTCATTACTTCCTGGATCACATCAGAGATGATAAGGTCCTTTTCATTATCTGCTATCTTTAAGTTTTCTTTGACTTTACTTTTTAATTCATCAATGGTCACTTTTCATCACTCCTTAAAAAAGGGAGCTGATTACTCAGCGCCCTCTAATAGTTTAATAAGATCTTCTTTCTTTGCCCTAGCATCATAGGCAATGCCTTTCTCATCGAGTATTGCTTTTAATTCTTCTTTGGTTTTATCGCTATAATCTGTTTTCTGAAGTTGCTTTTCAGCTTCTTCTCGCATAGCCTTAATTCTTTCTCTTCTACGTCTTTGAAATGCCGTAGCTGACATATTATCGCTCTCCTTTAATAAAGAAGGACACAAGCCCCCTCTTAGCCGTTAGTTACCATTGCAACCATACGTATATGCTTATCCGAATAAACCTTCTCCCAGTTAGCAGCAATCTCAAGCTCTGCGTTTGTAGGTGCAGTTTTAGCAACGGTGTTGTTTGTGAACTTAATCCCTCTTGGGTGAAGTACAAAGTGCTTTCTGTTAATCAAGATGTCTTCACCCGCAAGCTTATCTCTGTCAACTTCTGTTGGGTATTCAGGAGATCCTTCGCCATAGCCAATTGCGCCATTGCCGAATAAGTATGTGGTGTATTTCTTTCCGGAAGTTGTCCCGTCAGTTACAGGAACGCCATCATCAACGATGATTCTCTTTCCTAAGTATGCTTTGTAGATCACTCTGCCGGTTTCGTCCCTAACGTCTTCAACTAGGCCTTGCTTAACTAAGTTAAAGTAAGGAACGCTGTGCATAACCATACCGGACAATACTTCGTGTGCATCGCCCAACTTAGACATGGTATCAACAATGGCCGCACCGGAAATCTTATTAGTATCAGTGGCATTTAATCCATCTTCAATGGCAATATCGTTGACATGTGTTCCGGTAATAGTTGCAAATGCGCCCTTTAAAGTAGATATTAAAGCGCTTTGCATTCTTCTATTCCAATACCCTGCTACTAGATTGCCAATAGCTGCCATTGGGTCATCACCGGATAGAGTTTTTGCTAAGTCAGTAGCGCTCCATGCTTTACCACGGAATAATTGCGTTGCCATGTCCTGCCCTGCAGTAATCTTATCAGGAGTTAATGCCCAGCCTTCGGTATCTTCCAGGCTTTCATCCTCTCCAGTTAAGTCGTTCCAAAAAGGCATATTGAAATATCTATTTCCTTTGTTTAATGCACCCTGTAATTCAGCAACCGGTTGTACGATACCGGACTGATATAGTGCTGATAATTCCATCGTTCTATTAATCACATATGGATTAAAGACCTCTGGTACAATTACATCTGCTATTCTTGTTGGCATAATAAATACCTCTCTTTCTTAAATTAATTTAATAGTTACACACTTGCCATAAACTGCTTCGCAAGTTCTGGATTTTCTCTGAGCATTTTTCCCTGCTCAGTCAGATTGAAATGTTCTTTGCTCCAAGGATTTTTGACCCCTAGATTGGATTTGTCTTTGTTGTACGGTGGATTACCCTTTACATCCGGAGTAAACAGATCCTTATACTGCTCTTTAAGGATGGCCAGCTGCTCATCAACGCCGTATACCTGGCTTCCGTCATCAGATAGTGATAGTTTCGATTTATCAAACTTACCAATCAGGAGTTCAGGATGCTTTGCATCAGTCAGCTTAGCTTGGATGGCAGCTTCAATTTTCATTTCCTTAATCTTGCTCTCATAGGTAGTTTTAAGCGTCTGAATCGTACCCTCATGAGTTTTAATGGTCTGCTGCAGGGTTTCATTATCCTTATTAGCTTGCTTCAGGATTTCAATGGTACCTTCGTTCGTCTTAATCTGCTCTTTCAGATTAGTAATTTCTGTTTCGAGTGCGGTGTACTTGCCCTTACCAACGTACTCACCAGTATTAAGGTCCGCTAGCTTGACCTGTTTGTCTTTGTTCTCTGGTTTTTCGTTATATGCATTAACCGCCGTCTCAAACTGTTTGTAAAGTTCATCACCTAAAATTGCTTTTAAAAATTCCATATTGCTCCTTTCAAATCGCTTTGTTTTTATATGCGGTGTCTCCGCTGCGATACAGAAGTTTATATCCCATTCTGCAAGGGTTAGTTTTTGACTGTTTATATCTCTGTCAAGAGAGGATAGTTTACCCTCATTTCGGAGCATAAAAATAAGACCTTAACCCCGGTCATGAGGGAGATCAGTGGATCGCCACCTATTGTTTTTCGGCTTGAAATATTTCTGAATTATCTCTAATTATTTGATGCAATCCCATGGCCAATTCATCAACTATCATCTCTTCATCTGCATCTTTTAGATTGAAGTTTCTCTCGTTAATCATGCCATGAACTAATTCATGTAAAAATGTTTCTTCTATTCCCTGCGTGTCTTGCAATGAATTATCTAATTCGATGACGTGTCTATCAAAATCTATATGCCCATAGCATTGAGTATTACCTTTCAAAATTACATTTCCTGTTAACTTAACTTTGTAATCCATGCTTCCAATTCTTACTCTTTCTGGTATATTCATTTTTCCCTCCATATGATATAATTTTGTTGAGTGCTGGCAATTAAAAAGCAGGTGATTACATGGCTAAAAACACAGGTAACAATTACCGCCAAGGTGCAGTAAAAGGAAGATCTCAAACTTATAACCCTCAAAATGGGACTTATATAAAACGCAGTTCCGAAACTGGTCAATTTATGGATGTTAAATCAAACGGTACGCCTTTTAAAGGTGTAACTAAGGAGAAGTAATATTTATATATGCCAGCACTCATTTTTAGGCAATATAAAAGCACCTACCGAAATAAGTGCCTACCAAATCCATAAAAATACCACCTACCGTCATGATAGATGGTGTTAATTATTCAAAACTTCTATAGTCTCAATTTCGGATTCAAGCAATCCAACAGACGCCTCCGTATCCAGGGTAATGATATCCAATTGTGCCTCCTCTGGTTCATTATCCAATTCAGATACATAAGCTTGATAACGTCCGTTTATCTCCACACCATCTTTACATATAATTTTCAATACCGTTTTTTTACTTAAGATATCTGTTTTATTGATTTCTTTAAGCATTTCTAATAGTCTCACTTAATCACCTGCTTTCTACATAAGGAACAATATGTACACCATTTTTAGAATAATGAATTTTAACCATTGAAGTTTCTTTTTCATGGCTTGTAATATTATCTACAGATACTCCTACTGTTTTCTTAAAATCAACTATTTCTTGATTTATCCAATTTCCTTTGCTATCCCTTTGTATCTTTCCAGTGCCAGCATACTGATTTACAAGTTCCTGAATTTCATTTTCACTTATTGTTACATAACTTCTTCCAGATATGTAATTATTATGCCCTATTATATGCTTTCCCTGTTTTCCTATTATTACTTCCTTTGGTATTTCATCTGATTTAATACGATTTCTTAATTTTTGGTCTTTGTAGGCTAAATTCAGACTACCCCATTTCTTAGGATTATTATACTTCAAATTTTGGAAACCATCAAGTGAATTTACATCTAAATTATTGCCAAGTATCTTCTGATATTGTTCATACTGCTTTTTATCACTATACCGATTCTTCCACTTCTTTTCAGATAATACGGCATCCGGATTACTCTCTATATATTTCTCATGCCACTGCTCATAAGTCATATCCGCCGGCACATCATAAGTTTTTCCGGTCACCGGATCTCTTGCTACTCTTGTTTCACCAGATAGGTCGTCATCCTCATATACCGGCACATCAGTGGTCCTGCAATT
>DOWG01000146.1:0-4368 GCA_003519685.1 Lachnospiraceae bacterium | reverse complement strand
ACCCCATCCTCTCTATACCCTGCAAGCGTCCCCTGACCCATGATGAATGAGCCTTCCGTGTGTAATAAGCGATATGCTTCATATTCTTTCGTACCAAATGTCTTTGCCATCTCTCCGGCCAGTGTTTTCGGATTTCTCCCCTGGATAAGCATTGTGGTGATACTTTCATTTAACTTTTGCAGCATATGATCCTTCTGTTTCCACAATCGGGTACTAAAGTTTGCACCATCAAAAGGATAGCTGATCAGCTCATTAATTGTCTGTGCATTGATCTGTGCAAACTCCTGATGAAAACCATGGTATTGGTCAATATTGAACCAGTTTTGATAATAACTATCCGAATAAACTTCTTTCAGTAGCTCCTCGCCTTTAAACTGATATTCTATCGCGTATAGCTGCTGGAGTTGGGCGTCAATCTGTTTTAATAGAGCTTCGTACCGGGTCACTCTAGCACGAATACTCATGTTATTCAGCTCCTGATTGTACTTACCCATATTTTCATACGCCTTAGCAATAAAAGCCTGTAAATCGCCTATTTCGGTCTTACTAAGTTTCAGCTGGGCGCTAGCAAAGGATAACTGGTTCTCTTCGGCATATCTCCAGTAGAAATTATTGATTATATCCTGGATCTTTTTTTTTGACTGCTCAAATGATTGTTTCAGTCCCCGGTAGTAATCATCAATCTTTTTCTCGCCGGCAAGGTATTTTTGTTCCTGACGTTTCTGCCAATACTTTTTACTTCTCTCATTCATGGACAATCACCTACTTTTCATCTTGGTTGCCATGATCGTGTTGTTTCAGCAAGTCATCATCCGGGGTACTATTCTCTTTCTCTATCTGCCCTATTTCCTCTTCAACATTTTCAACCCATGGATGATTAGCTATTATGGTCCTGTCAGAGATTACACCCTTGCTGTTCTGGCAATCAGTAATAGCCTGGCTCTCGTTAATATCTATATCCCTGTTGAATACAATGCTGATTTCCCTATCAGAAGTGGTACCTTTCTTAGTAACTTCCAGGTACTTATTGACAAAGTATATCAGCTGTTCAAATGACCACTTAAAGCTGTCTTCTAGGTTATTACATTTGAGATCTAACCCAGAATAAATAAATCTCAAGGCAACGCCAGATGGACTGTTACCTAGTTTATCCTGCCCCTTATCTACAGCCTGACCAAAGCGGTAAATGTCCTTCTGCAGCTGCTCAAAATGCTTGGAAGCTGCTTCAATATCAATTTTAGGATTAAGTGTATCAACCCCGCCATCTTCATCAACTTTAATCCCATGATAATATGCCAGATCACGCATAAATGTACTTAGATCCTCGCCATCATAACCTTTCAAAACGTATATCAATGACCGAAGATCCGCAATTAAATTTGATACATCGGATCGGGTAAGGTCGTAATCATCTATAATGGTTTTAATAAATTGCAGATCGGGTAGTTCATAATCATTATTCTTCCATGGCACGAATGGAATGCGCTCCCAGGTACCTGGTTCATTATCTATAGTGAAGTGCGGTATCAATAACCCACCATCTTCTGGCTGGTCCAGATACTTTTCTGCATCCAGTATTATTTCTCCATCCTTATCCTGTTCGTAATATTCAACGCCATCCTGAGTATGGTATTCGATTTTAGTTACATATTTCCTTTCTTTGCCCTCATACACCTCAACCGGATAATAGCGGATCATAGCCTGCAGCTCTTCATGGTCATTATCAAACCAGAGCGGAATCAGCTGTTCTGATGGGATCCTCATGGTCCTAAATTGCCCGCTTGCGTCTATGTACTGATAACTCCATGCGATGCCTTTATTGCTGCACTCTGTACCCAGTTGTACTATTCTATGCTGGAAACGCTTACCCAGGGTGTTCTGTACCAGTTTGAGATATGCTGTATCCTTGCACTTCATAGCATAAGGCCTAGACAGCAAATAATTAACCTTGTCATCGACAAACTCATGCATGAAACCATGGGCTAGTTTGTGGTTGGTTTTTGTCTCATCCAGTACCGGTTGCTCATCCTCGTAACGGTACATTTTCCGGTCAAGAATATCATTTTCAACTTTATAATATTTTTCACCTTTGATCATCAACTGGCGTTCCTTGGACGCATTGAATTCATTAATCTCTATCTTGATGAGTTCCGGCCTGGTTAGCATATTAATATCATTTTGAAACTCCATGTTATCACCTCGCGATTATTTTAAAAATTTGATGCTTGATTGCCTCATATCATCTTCCATAGCATACCTAAGGGCATCAATCAAATGATTGTCCTTATCTACTGGTACAGGAAGCACATTGCCATTCTTATCTTCTTTGTATTTATACTTATTAATTTCTGCCCTGAATGCTTTACATCGAGGGTGGATGATTATTTCTAAGCCCTGTAAGAATTTAATTCCGTATTCTATACTACCAGGACCTTTCTTAGCGGCTTTTGCGTTTACACCCAGGGATTTATACTCCGATACAGATTTAGGCTCTGCACTATCACATATCACCTTATCTCTACCGGCTTTTTCTTTAACCATAGGAGCGGATTCGCTATTGAGCAACCCGATCGCTTCAATTTCATCACAGATATACAACCTCTTTCTGGTTTTATCATAATGCGGCTTAATGTAAGCAAAAGGATCCTCGGCAAATCCCCAGTCAACACCATGCCGGTAGCTATCGAAAGTCTTTTCGATATCAGAGAAATCTTCAACGCGCCAGTTTTTAAAGATGACGGCTCCAAGAGTACCCCAATTACCCAAGGTATAAACCTCATAATAATATTTGTCTGTTTCATTCTCCAAAGCCGCAATATCATCCGGTGTCAGGAACCGATTATCCTTGTATGTGGTTTTAAGAATTGAAACATTATCCTTTTCTACATACTGCTTGTCATCCTCCCATATACCAAAATATTCGGTGAACAACCAATGATCCTTAAGGATTGGATTAAAAGATAATGTAAGCCTTTTAATAACCTCTGAACGCCCTCTAAGACGTTTGTCCAATTGCTTTATATCTTTGTATTCACACTCAGTAGCTTCCTCTACCCATATATCGGTAATAACCCCATCGATTGGAGTAATGGACTTTACCTTTTCAACATCATCTAATCCGCAGAATAAAATTTGTTTCTGGTTAATATTGCAGGTAATAATCATATCCGTTTTATTGATATCAAAATAATCTCTAAGGTTGAATGCATTGATGGCTTTAGTAATTTCATTCAGGCAGGACCGTTTGATTGTGGATTGCACATTTCTCACTACCAAATAGTTACGCTTGCCATTCAGCACATCCAGTACTGCTCTTTGGGCCAAAGAAAAAGATTTACCTGAAGAAGATCCTCCAAAGTAAATCTGATATCTGTTATTGTTATGAAGTTGATATTTTAAATAAATTTCATTGAAGACGGCAGGATCAATATTAAGGTTAACCCTCATATTCCTCACCGCCTATTTTGATTGTCACCTCGGTATTAGCATCGGATTTTAGTTTTATATTATCGGTGAACATCCCTAAATGCCGGCCCAGAAGCTCCAGAGCCCGGACCTTATCACATGTAGCTACCTCAATACCGTATTTGCCTTCCCTAATGCCGGCTATTGCCTTTTTCTTTTCTTCCGGAAGCTTATCGGTTGGAATAATCTTTACAACCTCCTGCATCCGAAGCTTTCCTGTGTCAGGATCCTTAACATAATGGTTATTCTGAATGATTGGTTCCTCTATTACCTGTGCAAAATCGGACCCATTGGAGGAAGCTATTGCATAAAGCTCATTCAATACAAAATCCTGAGTAATTTCCGTTCGCTTTTTCCGATCTTTAATTCTTTTCTGTATCTCAGTTTGAATGTCTGGTTTTGTTAGGTTTTCCTGACCTATTTTTCTTGCTGTTTTAGTTGAATACCCCGCTCGGATAGCTGCCTGAGTGGCATTCAAATCAATCAAGTATTCATCTACAAAAGCTTTTTGCTTTGGCGTTAATTTAGCCATCAGGCTCACATCCTTTCAATTTTGTTTTGCTGTATGAAAAAAGGCACCCTGTTCATATACAGAATGCCTTTCTTATGTTGGAATCCCTCGGGGGAGTGAGGGAAGGGACCGGCAGGATTTGAACCCGCATCCACTGTACCTGTTATGCGCGCGCCAGCGCTCTGTCCGTTGAGCTACATATCCCATGTAATTACCAGGTTTAAGGCACCTGGCAGCCTCCGCTTATTCCACCCACTTACGCCGTAATAAGCAAGCGATGCATAAAGCAGTAACTACACCATATCTACTGATCAGTTCGGCTAATCAGCCACCAGGCTCTGACACCTGGCAGCCGTTAGGAGGTCGTATCTAACAACCTTCCTGCTTATACC
>DOWG01000197.1 GCA_003519685.1 Lachnospiraceae bacterium | reverse complement strand
GTATTGCCGTTTTATCAAATCAAACGCGATCTGTGCGCAAGTATCGTCAAGGCCCAGCTGATGTAATTCCTGTAAAAGGGTATCCTTTTCCAGAGCATTACTGAGTCTTCCCAGTATTTTCCCGAAGGCAATTCCCGTCTGTAGTCTCCGCCCGATGATCTCTGCTTTATAGAAAGGCGGTCTTGCTCCATACATCGAGGATTGTGCGACTACGACGGTATCCTTTTGGATGCTGTTGATCTGCCAGGCAAATGCACCTAACAGGAATTTATCACCGATGCGCGCTTCAAATACAAATTCTTCATCGACTTCGCCAAGCTTTACCCCATTTTCTGTTTTTACCGCGTATAGGCCCTTATCGGGAATCGTTCCACCCACGGAGATCGCCAGCATGCGGCTATAGGAATCGCCCTCTACATGCTCATGAATGCGGTCATATAGAAGCCTTGGACGTACCGGGATATTGCGTTCGTGTTCAAAATCTCCGGCAAGCATACATAAAACATCCTTTACATCCTCCCTCGTTACCGATTTAAATGGATATGCCCTCGGTAAGATTGCCATGACATCATCCAGGTCATATCCCTCCCCTGCTGCCATGGATACCAGATGCTGCGCAAGCACGTCCAGGCACAATCTCGGTGGGCGGGAATCCTCTAGCTCACCGTTTCGTACTACCTGTGCCGTAAGTCCGCAGTACAGGCTTTCTGTGGCTGTCCGTGGAAATATATACATGACACTGACACGATCCGGGTTATGTCCGGCACGTCCCAGCCGCTGCATGGTACTGGAAATAGAACGCGGGCAGCCGATCTGGAAGACCTGATCGATATCCCCGACATCAATACCTAATTCCATGGAGGAGGTAGCACATAATAAGCGCAGGTTACCATTTCTCAGCTCGTTTTCCACCTCAAAACGCTGCTCTTTTGATAAACTTCCATGATGGGTTCTGGCAAATCCCTCACCGGCTAATTGATTTACATGATAAGCAAGCTTTTCTGCATAAGCACGGCCTTCGACAAATGCGATAACACTTCGTGATCCTTTACAAAGATCAACTACTGTTCCGGCCAGCTCGTGCCAGATCGAATCTTTCTGCAAAAGACGCGTATCGGACCACGGACTGGTTACTTCAAGCTGCACCTTCTTCTGCATCGCGGGTGCGATAACGGTAACCGGATCGGAGGATAGATACTCCGCAGCCAGGTGAAGCGGCTTCATGGTAGCAGACAGCCCGACCCGTTGTAATGGCTTCGCGCAAAGCTCGTCCAGACGGGCAAGGGAAAGCATCAGGTGGGCACCACGTTTCGAGTCAATAAGAGCATGCAATTCATCAATGATAACCGTTTGCGCGGTACATAAAATCTTTTTACCGGATTGACTTGTCAGCATTAGAAAAAGCGATTCCGGTGTGGTAATCAGGATATGCGGAGGATGCTTGATCATATTCCGGCGTTCCTTCTGCGGTGTATCCCCGGTCCGAATCGCAATCGTTAATTTTGAAAAGGTGCTTTCCGCAGAAGGATTTTGTTTGCGCTCTTCCTCATAAATACCATTAAGCGGACAGCGCAGATTTTCCCTTATGTCACCGGCAAGAGATTTCAGCGGCGAGATATAAATGAGCTTAAGCTCCTCCTTAAGCGTACCGGAGCGTGCTTCTGCCAGGAACCGGTCAATAAACACAAGAAAAGCAGAAAGTGTCTTGCCGGTACCGGTTGGTGCAGATACCAGGGTGTGTACGCCTGAGAAAATGGCCGGCCATGCGGCATCTTGTACGGCAGTCGGTTTACCGAGTGTATGGCGAAACCAATCTGCGGTAAGCGAATCAAAAATTGCAAGAGAATTCTGTGACATAGGACTCCTTTTACCTATTTGAATATTGAACCATAAGCATATACAATTTACCTTATAAAGTCAATTAATATTGTTTTCATCAAACCCTGGCCTTACTGGTCTGCTACGGTGAAAAGGTAAGTTGGAAAACTGAAAACTGACTGGAATTAAGCGATTCATCCCAGTCAGTTACTTGGTTTCAATAAATTATTTATTATTTTCTTTTCTGTCCTGCTTTTCTAAAGCTTTCTTGACAATATTGCCACAATCTTTCGAAGAAACCTCTCCCCAACCATTGGTTTTTACTTTATCATATACGCCAAGCTCTTTTGCAATCTCCATTTTATCGCTTTCCGGCAGGATACTGTTATTTTTACTCATAGAATAAATACCTCCTTTGCATTTTATATTATTGTATCCTGCCGCAATTCATTCAAAACTGGTAGTTAATACATTTACGAATGCAATGCATTTGTAAATGCATAAGAATTGGCAAATCCAATTTTAATTTGTATAAATGATTAACTCCTGTCCAATGTGAATTCGATCCGGATTAGCTATGGCTTTATTATTCCACTTATAGATCCGTTTCCAATCACTTTCCTTACCAAACAGATTTCTTGCAATCTTCTTCAGCGTATTGCCTTTCTTGATTACATAGATAAAGAAACTATCTTGGGTTTTTTCATTTTCTTCTGTTTTATCAATTTTTTCAATTACTTCTTTCCCTGGCTCTGCTTGTTCCTCCTTCGTTTCTGCAGACTCACTGATTGTAATACGGCCTTCCGTCTGAAGATCTACCTCGCCGATTTCCTGTAAATATTCGATGATAATATCCTCCATGGAACCAAATTCATTG
>DOWG01000263.1 GCA_003519685.1 Lachnospiraceae bacterium | reverse complement strand
AAGGAATTGCTTTAAACTTATCTTTTTTATAAACCGGTTGATCTGCTGTATAAAGCGCCTCACCGGTCCTCGTATAGTCAATTCGCATACCATTCAGTGTCGCACACATGGTGCCGCCAAGTAATGACGCATCGTAGTTTTCCTTTGGCGGTATGGTAGTATCTATTTTGACCGATGCCAGATAATCCCCATTATCCGCCTCCTCCAAATACTCCTTATCGGATATNNTGCCCAGGTGTGAACAGTAACTCAAAAAGCCTTAACCCATGTATGGTTTCCTTAATCAATTTGATTTTTGATCGGTCCACTTCTTCCCCATTACCGGGAAGGAAGGTATTCTCTATGATGCTGTCCTGCAGGATAAATTCAAACCATGTTGCAGCAAGGGCATAGCGGCCATAGAGACAGTTCATATGAAAGCCGTCCCGGCATAAGCTGATGCCGCCATTGGGATAATCAAAGGCCGGCAAAGCCCGAAGCTCCTGAATTACTTTCCCGCTGGGGATTACTCTTAAGGAACTCTCCTTCGCTAATTTGTGATAAGCCTCTGTGATTGCCCGATACATCTCCCCCTGATTCTTATGATACTTTGCAAAATCCGGATGATCTGAATCGATCTCATACGCCCAGGTCTGATGAAGAAGCTGCTCCGAACCCGGGGCATATTCTCTGACATATTTTGAGATATTCCCAAGGTAGGGATCATAGGTACTGAGAATACCGCTGTCTCCGCTCACCTGCTGAAGCGTAACATAATCCCAGGCTTCCTCCTGCAGCGCTTGCCTAATCGAGATCTTGCTTCCCGTAGACTGCCCATTCAATTCATAATCATAAAGTGCTGCATCGGCAACAATATTATTCCAGTGCGTCTCTAAAGAGCATCCTCCGATATATAGATTCACCACTTTAGTATCCTTACCTGCTGCCTTTGCTATGTCATGCAAATAGGCTGTTGCATCCTGAGAAAAACTATTGCCGATTGCTAAAATCTTTATCATGCTGTCATCCTCTTTCCCTCTTTTGATTTGCTTTCTATAGATTGCTCCTTTATCTCTGGTAATAAAAGTTATTATTTTATAGCTATATTATCATTATTGTAAAAAAAGCTCAAGCATTTCTCACCTTTTCACATAGCAAGATTTGCAATACTTTTAACAAGAAAGACGAAGAACTTCCCGCACATATTTACTATAATATAGGTTAGTATAATATAGAAAAACCCAAAGTAAAACGAAGTTACTGTTCACACCTGGGCAAGGTCTATCATATGATTTCGTCAAATGATATCCGATAAGGAGTNNTTGTCGAAATCATAACATGGTATGCATGATGGGTGTGAACATGAAACGAATCTATGATTGGAGTGGAATGTATGGAAAAGCCAGTTATTGCAGTACAATTATTTACCTTAAGAGATTATAGCCAGACACCGGAGGACTTAAAGCAAACCCTTCACCGGGTGAAAGCAATGGGTTATCATGCGGTTCAGGTATCCGGAATTGGCCCTATGGACCCACAGATTGTTAAGGATGCCGCAGCGAAGGAAGGTCTAACGATCTGCGCAACCCACATCGGTTTTGACCGCCTGGGTAACGACCTGGATGGAGTAATCCGGCAGCATAAGCTATGGGATTGCAAGTATGTCGGCATCGGAAGCATGCCGGAAAAGTATCGGAATAACCGCGAGGGCTATCTGCAATTTGCCAAAGAGGCTTCCGAATATGGAAGACTTCTTGCAGAGCAGGGACTGACCTTAATCTATCATAATCATAATTTTGAATTCCGAAAGTACGGCAATGCCACCGGTATGGAGATTCTATTCGAAGAAAGCGACCCTGCGGCTCTGCAGTTTGAGCTCGACACTTACTGGGTACAGGCCGGAGGATCGGATCCCATCGACTGGATCAAGAGGCTGAGAGGACGTATGGATGTCATGCATTATAAGGATATGGCACTGAATGAACAAAGCCAACAGATCATGACTGAGGTTGGAGAGGGAAATCTAAACTGGAAAGGCATCCTTGCAGCCTGTGAAGAGACCGGTGTGAAATGGTGTGCCGTAGAGCAGGATGATTGCCAGAGAGATCCTTTTGAATCCCTTAAAATAAGCAAGGATAATCTTGCAGCAATGGGCTGCCGATTCTAAATGATATCACAGCGTTACAATGCATATAAAGAAAGGACTTGGAAGGATTGTTGCATTTACATTGTTTTGCAATGACCCTACAGATTTTGTGCCGCCGTTGGCGGCGGAATGCGAGGAAATATTATGGAAAAAGTACGTTTTGGAATTATCGGTATTGGTAACATGGGAAGCGCCCACGCGGTCAACCTGTTGAAAGGGGAGGTCCCCGGTGCAGTGTTATCCGCCGTATGTGATATAAATCCAAGCCGTTTGGAGTGGGCAAAGGACAATCTTGGGAAAAGCGTTATGCTTTATGATAATGCCGACGCAATGTTTGACGCTGGGGGAATTGATGCCGTTATCATTGCCACACCGCATTATGATCATCCGGGGCTGGCGATCAAAGCATTTGAACATAAGCTTCATGTTATGAGTGAAAAGCCTGCCGGTGTCTATACAAAGCAGGTCCGTGAAATGAATGAGGCTGCCAAAGCCTCGGGCACGGTGTTCGGCATCATGTATAATCAAAGGACCAACCCACTGTACCAGAAGTTAAAGGATCTGATTGATTCCGGAGAATTGGGTGAGATCCGCCGGACAAACTGGATCATTACAAATTGGTACCGCTCCCAGAGTTATTACAATTCCAGCAGCTGGCGGGCTACCTGGGCCGGGGAAGGCGGTGGAGTCCTTCTCAACCAGGATCCGCACCAATTGGATCTCTGGCAATGGATCTGCGGAATGCCAAAGCGTGTAAGAGCTTTCTGCGGCTTTGGTAAATATCATGATATCGAGGTAGAAGACGACGTAACCGCTTATGTGGAATATGAAAATGGAGCAACCGGCATATTTGTAACCTCAACCTCGGATACTCCGGGAACGAATCGTTTTGAGGTAAGCGGTGACCGCGGTAAAATCGTTATTGAGGATGAGAAGCTTACCTTCTGGAGAAACCGAATCAGCGAACCGGAATTCAATGCAACCTATAAAGGCGGCTTCGGCTGTCCGGAGGTCTGGAAATGTGAAATACCTGTTACCGGGCCTAATCTTCAGCACATCGGCATCCTAAGAAACTTCGTGGATGCGATTACCAAAGGTACCAAGCTATTGGCTCCCGGTGAGGAAGGTATTCGCGGATTGACCATATCCAATGCCATGCATCTGTCTGCCTGGACGGATTCCTGGGTGGATCTGCCGATTGATGAAGAACTATTTCTATCCAAGCTTCAGGAGAAAATACAGGGTTCCACTTATAAAAAGACTACGGTTGCAAAAAGCCTGGATGTACGGGGAACCCATTAAGGATAAGTGAAAACGAAAGGTATGGGCAAAGAATGATGAAAGAAACATTAGGTTTTGGTATCATCGGCTGTGGTAACATAAGCGGCACACATGCTGCCGCCATAAGTGAACTTCCGGATGCAAAATTAATATCCGTATGTGATATCCTGCCGGAGAAGGCGAAGAAGCTGGCGGATCAGTATCACTGTTCGTATGATACAAGTATCAAAAGTCTCCTAAATAGAAAGGATATTGATGTTATCTGCGTATGCACCCCCAGCGGAATGCACGCCAGGCACGGTATTCTGGCTGCCAGAGCAGGAAAGCATGTCATCGTCGAGAAACCCATCGAGGTATCCCTGGCGGCCGCGAATGCTTTGATTACTACCTGCCATCAGGAAGGCGTTGTATTAAGCGTGATCTCCCAGCATCGTTTTGATGATGATATCGTAAAGCTTAAGGAAGCAATTCAGAAAGGCAAGCTGGGACAGCTTAATTTTGGAGGCTCCCATACCAAGTGGTTCCGCAGCCAGAAATACTATGACAGCGGTGACTGGAGAGGCACCTGGGAACTTGACGGCGGCGGTGCCCTGATGAATCAATCCATCCATTATATCGACCTGCTTCAATATATTATGGGGCCCGTGGAGGAGGTCTTTGCTTATTGTACTACCAGGGCCCATACCAATATCGAGGTCGAGGATATCGGTGTCGCAACGGTTCGGTTTGCAAGTGGTGCGGTCGGAATCATCGAAGGCAATACGGCAGCCTTTCCCGGCTACTATGCAAGGCTGGACATCTACGGCAGTGATGGCAGTGTTGTCATAATCAACGATAAGATACAGAACTGGAACTTAAAATGCGAAGGCGTAACCGAGGCTGATTTCGGTAATATCCAAGCCGAAGATACCTATTCCAATTCCGGAGCGATCAAGGGCTGGGCATCCACACCGGGCGTATGGCACACCTCCCACTTAAGACAAATTGCGGACGTGGTAGCAGCGATCAAAGGCGGAACGTCCCCGAAGATTACCGGAGAAGAAGGTTTGAAGCCCTTGTCTATCATACTCGCTATCTACGCGTCTGCAAGAACCGGAAAACCGGTCACTTTGCATAGTCCTTCGGGGAACAGCCGACAATCCTCTTAAAGGCTTTGTAAAAGTTTGAATAATCACTAAAACCCACTGCATAGGCGACCTCCAGTACCGGTACTTTCTTCTTTAGGAGCTCCTGCGCTTTTATAATACGTTTATAGGTAATGTACTCATTGATTGTAAATCCCGTACTTTTTTTAAAAATATGGGACAGGTAGAACTTACTCATATAGAATTTGTCCTCAAGGAGATCCAGGCTGATTTTCTCATCCAAGTGATGATTAATATACTCCAGAATATCAACAATCTTTTCATTGTTCCCTGCAGGAACCGTGACAATATCCTTATTCCTGGAATAAATCTTATTGATCTCAATCAGCATCTGCAGGAATAAAAGCTTTATCATAAAATGATTTTCCGGAGTATCCTCCCTGGACAGCTCTTCTATTCTGTCCCAGAGTTCAGAGATATTGCCTGCCAGAACCTCTTTACCATCGATCCGGTTAAAGAAACCAAGCTTTCTATGTTCCAGATAATAGAATGGATTAAAAGTTTCACCCTGCAGGAAAGAGGAAGCAAATTCCGGCTTGAAATGAATGAATCTGCGCTCATAGGGTTCCTTGGAATGGAAGACAATCCGGTGCAGCTCCCGCCGGTTCGTAATAATAATATCATGGGGCTTTAGCTGATAAGCCTGCCCTTCAATATAATAGGTCAGATCACCGGATATATAGTAATACAGCTCATAGCAGTCATGGATATGTGTTGTGATATCCTTCGGTGACGGATTATAAAAATGATCATACACAAAACCATTCATGCGAAAGCCATAATAATTATTCTTCATGTTCCTGCCCCTTTCCTCTTCTTTCTCCGTATATTCTGATTATACCACATGTGAAACAAGGGTTCTCCTAGTTGCCAATCCCTATTACAGCACTTATATATTGGCACTTTCTATCCCATCCCCTGCATAATAAAATAGCCCATAGATTATCCTAAGGACTATTGTTGTATTACATATTCACTTTATTCATTAACGCATCTTGTAGCACTTGAGAAAAATTAATATTCTGTTCAATTGCTAATTCATTCAACCAAGATGGTATAGTAAGTGTTTTCTTTACCGCTTTTGACTCGTACTTCTTTTGATATTCTAACATATCAAATTGCACAATAACCGCCACCTGATTATCTGATAGTTCAATGCTTTTCGGTTCAGATGGTGTCGGTATTTCTATGTTATTATCTTTATAATGCGATAACACTAGTCCCAAGGCATCAAAAGCCATTTCATAAGCCTGATCAATAGTGTCTCCTTGGGTGTTGCATCCCTCTATATCAGGGAAATAAACAAAATATCTTCCGTCTTCCTCTTTCTCAAAAACTGCTGGATAAAATAATTTCATCACAGAACGACCCTCCTTAAGTCTCATGATATATCAGGGCTCTTTAAGTCCTGCATCCTTTAGGATTTTGTGTTCTAAACCTTTACCTAGGTCTTTGCTATGATAAGGAACTGTGGTACACCTCTTAGTTTCGGGATTTATGAAAAATTTATGAGAACCATCTTGCCTATCTTCATAAAATCCATTTTGCATTAAATATTTTATCATTTCTTTAGGTGTCATTGGCATCTTTGGTAAGCTCCTTTCCTTATCATATATGCATTATAACACGTATTAACACGTATGTCAATAATGTTTTATAATAGTCCTAATATTTGCAATAAGTCCGCTCTAAGTTTTATGCTTAGGGCGGACTTAAATTTTCACTATTTTTATCACTAAACAGCAGTTAAATTTAATCCTTCTTAAATAGCGCCACAAATCTGTCCCAGACCGTTTCGTTTTGGCTTACTTCGTCCGGCTCTGCTGTTTCCACTTCGGTCCGTTTAATTCCTTCGCATTTCAGAACAAACTGTACCAATCCGGTGTTTGTATTTTTAGGTGAAACAAAGGAGATCGCCTCAAAATCCGAAACCCCGTAATCCTCCATTAATTTGTCAACCTCTTCCTGTACTTTCTCAGGCAATTTTGAAGTTTCCTCATGCAGTCTGGCCGTACCGTCATGCAGGTCGGAAACTCCATTATTCAGATTGCCGACACCATCTGCAAATTCGGAAAGCCCGGAATCAAACTGCTTGTATCCGTCGGATAGCTTTCCGACACCGTTCATATATTGCCGGAGCCCTTGATCAAATTGAGAATATTGACCGGACAACTCCGTAAGCCCCTTCGATAACTGCTCCAGCTGCGCCGTGACATCCGTACCGGACATGGAGCTATTCATTTTATTAGAAATCTCATCCAGTGATCCCGAGATTTTATCCAGATTCGCATTCACATTTTCTATGGTTGGCGCAACAGAAGCAAATGCCTGTTTGACTTGATTATAGACTCCCTTCACGGCCTGACCTGCCATATAGGAAGTGTAAAGCTGGTTTAATAGCTGGCGCTGACCATCATTTGCATCCGGAAATTGTGTAGCGATCCTATCCTGCGTAATTGCATCTTCGGGAATATTATGCATCGCTTTATCTAAGCCTGTATACGCCAGGGCATAGCCGTTTTTCAGTTCATTTAGGCCGCCGGATATTCCTTTAAGACCCTGCGATAACTCTTTAAGTGCTGGCGGAAGCTGTGCCAGATCACCCATGTCCGCTCCGCCGGAGCTATTCTTTAACGCTGCAGATATGGTGGTAAGCGCTTCCTTTATCTGGGAGGATGCACCTGTAATCTGCGAGGAATTTTTCTGCAGCTTGGATAATCCCTCTCTGAAACCGCCGGACCCATTTTTTAATTCGTCCGCGCCTTTTTTCAGTCCCTTCGTACCTTCCGACAGCTTCTCTACCCCATCATTCAGATCTGCGATTGCTTCGGGAAGCTTATTAAAATCTCCCAGCATCCCATCCAGATCCGGAAGCTCTACACTCATGGAAAATGGTATGCCCGATAGCTCGATGCCGCTCATGGTAAAGTCATTAATATCGGCTTTCACCCGGAAGTCTGCATTCTTCTTTGGCATAACCGTATAGGAAAGAATCGTGTTATTGCCCGCATAAGCAACGGTGGCACCCGGAGCACTGATATTACTGCTCTTATCCGTCGCCATAGTCAGTGTTATCTGCATCATATAATGATCATAGAAAGCCGAATTTACTGCTGTATTCTGTTTGGTCCTGATATGAATTTCCATCTCACCCGATTTACCTGCGAGATCCTGTGGTGAGACATCAGAACCATCCAGCTCATAGCCTATTTCAACGATCCACGGTAAGTCACGCGCCTTAAGATTGCCCTGATAGTAGAAATCGCCCTCTTGCGCCCGAAAGGAAACCGCATCTTCGTTTTGTTCGATCGGCTCACTCTCGGACAGGTTCTGAACCGACTGATAGTCACCGTAATCCGTTATGCTGCCCCCCTGCTCCACTTCAAAATGGTTAACGACATATACCCCATCTATATTTCCGTCAGCCGCAAGCTTTGCATAAACGATTTCATTTTTATTATTAACCTCTGCCATACTTTGATCCGCGGTCGCAGCCTGCTTGGCTCCGGCATTTTCTTCTGTTGCATTTACGGTTCCCGGTAAAGCGGCTGTAAATAATAGAATAGCAGCCATACCGATCGAAATAATTTTATATTTTTTCAATTTATTCTTCTCCCTTCATTCTTTCCTTTTGCTGTTTTGGTTTTAAAGTTGTTCCGGCAATCCCCCCGGTCAAAGATAAGCAACATGGCCGGTAAAAAGCAGAGAACCATAATGAATGAAAAAATGGTGCCTCTTCCAAGCAATCGCCCGATATCCGCTGAAGCTGAATTTGAAGAGGTTTTATATAATGTAAAGCCGGCAATGGACAGGATCGAGGCGGATACCAGAATCGATTTAAAGGTTTCACCTAAGGATTTATGAATTGCTGCTTTCTTGGGCAGCTCTCTCCGGTTAACCAGGTAATGGTCGGTAAGCAGAATCGCATAATCCACCGTTGCCCCCAGCTGCACGGTACTTAACACCAGATATCCTATAAAATTGATCACCGTCCCCATAAAATACGGAATTGATAAATTAAACCATATCCCGGCCTCAATCGTAATCAGTAAAATAAGCGGCAGTGTGAATGACCTGAAAGAAAACAGAAGAACTAAAAATATTGATATAATGGCAATTAAATTAACCAGGGTATTATCCTTCGCGACAACATTTTTCATGTCGTACAGGTTTGTACTCTGCCCCAGGGAATAAGCCGCATCCCCATAATAAGATTTCGCCGTATTCTGTATCCTTTCCACCGTAGCAAACGCCGCATCTCCTTCCTCTGCCGTATCAGTATATACAATAATCCGCGCATAATGCTCCGAATAGAACTGTTCCGCAATATCCTCGGTAAGGAATTGAACCGGTATGGCAGTACCTACGGTATTAGCATAGGACATAACACCTGTCACATGAGGTATCTCACCGATGTCCCGGGTCAATTTTTCTTCCTTGGCAATGTCCCCGCGGGGAACCAATAAAACCATTATGGCAGATTTGCCAAATTCATTCTCAATCGCAAGCCGGTCCTGCCCGCTTTTGTTGTTCTCAGCAGTAGCTGCATTGCCGTACAGGAAACCCGTTTTCCTCTGTCCCAAAAAGCCGGGTACAATCAGCAAAATAACCAGGAGGACAACCGGAACAGCAAGTTTTAATAAGACTCTGTATGCATTTGCAAAGTTGGGCATAAACGGGCGGTGCTGCGTCTTATCAATGAACTTATAGACAGAAAGTGTCAGCGCCGGCATGAAAATCATCGTGGAAATGAAACTAAGTATGATTCCCTTTGCCAGATTAAGACCCAGATCGGCTCCTATACCAAACTTCATAAATGTCAGGGCAATAAAGCCGAACAAGGTGGTCAGCGCACTCGCCGCCACGGTTACAATAGAGGACCGGATCGCATGATACATTGCTTCCTCAACGTCCGAATACTTCTCCCGGTTATCCGTAAAGCTGTGCAGTAGAAAAATAGCATAATCCAGAGAAACCGCCAGCTGCAGGATCGGGCTGATCGAATTCGTCATAAAGGATATTTCGCCGAAGAAGATATTCGTACCCATGTTGATCAGTATTGCTATACCGATGGTCACAAGAAACAACAGGGGTTCGATCCAGGAAGTCGTCGACAATATAAGGATCAATATTACGGCGGGAATCAGAATCATCAGTGCACCCGTTACCTCCGAAACTGTATTCTCCTGCATAGTTGCCAAATCCGGAGCTTCTCCCGCAAGGAAATTACCCTCTCCGATAAATTCCCGAATGGCTGCACATGTCTTTTTCTCCGCTCCTTTTCGAATAGTAATAGAAAATAACGCATTCCCATTTTTATAAAACTTTTCCACCGTATCCGGATCGCTCATTTCCAGCGGCTGCTTAATATCAATCATGTCATCCAGCCAAGTGACCTGGGTTACTCCGTCAATTGCTGCCAGCTGCCGCTTATAATCCATCGCCTCCATAATGGATACATTTTTAATCATAACACTCGCATTCGGCATCGATTCTGTAAATTCTTCCTTCATGATTTTGAGTGCTTTGGTTGATTGTGATTCCTGCGGAAGATAATCCACCATATCATAATTTTTCTTGACAAACGACTGAAGAACGGCGCTAACAGCAGCGGTCAAAATAAAAATGATAAGAATTATCTTCTTGTGTTTAATAGTGAAATTCGCAATTTTGTCCATCGTCTCCCTCATTTCTGTAAAGTTTTTTTGTGCATTTTTATAATAATGATTGAAAATTTCTCTTATTTGAATTATAATAAACGCACTGTGGTTTTACAACCAACACTGTTGGATAAAAAGTCAGATATCCAACACTCCCCTTAATAAGTGATGGAATTTTAGAGAAATTTTATATTTGGAAGAAAAGCGCAAAAGACAGCGCAGAAATGAGGTTATATCATGAAAAGCAAGAAAACGGACCAACGGGTCAAATTAACCATCCAGATTTTACAGAACGCTCTCATTAAGTGTATGCTAAAAGAACATATCTCAAAAATATCCGTCAAACGCATTTGCGAAATAGCGGATATCAACCGAAGCACCTTTTATTCCCATTTTCAGAATCAATATGATCTATTAGAATATACCTGCAATAAGGTAATCGAGAATATTAAGAAATATATGGACATAGAATATCCCAATGAAGTAAGATCCATATCCCACTCGTCATTAACCCGGATTCTGGATTATGTCAAGGATGATGCCGACCTTTTTACTGCTCTGCTCAGTGATAATTGCGATCTTGATATTCAGAAGAAGATTATGAAAGAATTTATGACCTATCAGCTGTATAGCGGACTTGACTTAAGGACAAAGGAATATTTTTATGCCTTCGGACTGGCCGGCTGTGTCAGTATGCTGCAAAAGTGGCTGCAGGACGGTATGCCGGAAACAACGTCCCGAATGGCGGAGATCATATTGCATGCCATTGATAAAGGAATCACCGCTTAGGCAGATTATCTGTTTGCAATATAAAAGGATGTACTGTACTCGAACTGATTGTAGTTAGAATACCATACATCCTTCTGTTATTATTATTGTTTTGTAAAAATATAGATCTCATTATCCCTTTGATTGGATGCATAGATTTCTTTATCTTCGCTCATCATTATATAGTAAAAATCCAATTCAGGATCATAAACATCCCCTTTATATAAAGTTTCTAAATATTCACCGTCCAGATTGAAAGTTTCTATTTGATTAGTAGCACAGCTGAATATATATATGATATCATCTCGAACAACTAAATCGGAAGGTCCATAATGCCCGCTATTTAGATTCTCTATTTTACTGATTTCTTTATCCGTTATTTTCGCTAAGAAGGATTTACCTGTATAAATTGAATTTTTATCATAATCATAGGTTTGTGCATAATATATCGGATCGTTCTGCAAATCCTTCCCCATAATACCGATTGTTTTAACAGCGATAGCATATCTCTATATGAATATAGACCGGAGGGAGCTTTTAGCCAGAAATACGCAAGAATATTTAGATGGTTATGATGCCAAGTTCTTTGGAGAGGATTAGAAATGGAGCGATTTGTTTCTTCCATATATACTTATTCAATGCAAAAAGTCTCGAACTCCCTATTTCTAAAGGTTCCGAGACTCTTCTAATAGAGGCGACATCCAGATTTGAACTGGAGCTCAGGGTGTTGCAGACCCATGCCTTACCACTTGGCTATGTCGCCATATTGAATTATTCCTGACACTATTTTATTATATCAACCAATATATTATACGTCAAGTATAAGAAGTTTATATTGATTAAAATAATAACTCCCCGAGTAGGGCTCGAAC
>DOWG01000266.1 GCA_003519685.1 Lachnospiraceae bacterium | reverse complement strand
TCTCTGGACTTCACAGAAGGAAAGGAACCCAAAATAAGAGTTTTGGATTCCTTATTATAGATTGGCGGGATCGGATGCGTTACCCTGTCACTCATTGACTTCTCTCCTCTATATCTTCATCACTTACCATAATTAAGCGTAATCTTCCAAATTGCTCTTTTCTCACTTCTGCGCTGTTTTTTGCGCACGCATTCCTTTATTTTAAGATATGATTTGAATGTCATAAGTCATATAAAAACAATGGGCATGAATATATATAAGGTCCTATTCATATCAAAACCTTAAAATGACTTATGACACTCATATTAAAATATCCTTTAAGAAGGAAGTACCGGTAACCTCAGGCTCTATCGCAAAATATTCCAGTATGGTTGCCGCAATATCTGCAAATGTTTTACGTGTTCCGATATTAACACCCGGCTTCACACATTTTCCATACGCAACAAGCGGAATGTACTCTCTCGAATGGTCCGTAGAAGGAGTGGAGGGATCACAGCCGTGGTCCGCGGTGATCATCAGAATATCCTCATCACGGAGCCCTTCCAGCACCTTAGGCAGCTGTCCATCAAAATAGGTGAGCGCTTTCGCATATCCGTCAACATCATTTCTGTGCCCATACAGCATATCAAAATCAACTAAATTCACAAAACAGATTCCTTCAAAATCCAACTTTGTTCGTTCGATCAGCCGCTCTATACCCTCTGCATTGTCTTTCGTACGAACCGTATCTGTAATTCCTTTGCCAGCAAAGATATCATTGATCTTACCTACGCCAAGGACCTCAAGTCCGGATTCTTTTATTTGATCCAGCATTGTTGTCGCGGGCATCATGGAATAATCATGACGGTTAGGTGTACGCTGATAATTCGGATAGGTTCCGATAAACGGTCTGGCAATCACTCTGCCGACACTATGCTCTCCCCGTAAAATCTCCCTGGCAATTTCACAATAATGGTACAGCTCTTTCAGCGGTACAACCTCCTCGTGGGCTGCAATCTGAAATACGCTGTCTGCAGAGGTATAAACGATCAAGGCGCCGGTTTTTACATGTTCCTCGCCATAATCCTTAATTACCTCCGTACCGGAATACGGTTTGTTACAGATTACCTTACGGCCGGTTTTTTGCTCAAATTCCCGGATAATCTCCTCCGGAAAACCATTCGGGTAAGTTGGAAATGGTTTTTCAGATATAATACCTGCGATCTCCCAATGCCCCGTTGTTGTATCCTTTCCTTTTGAGCTTTCTGCAAGTCTGGCAACGGCTCCCGCAAAGGTATTCTCCTCTATCCCGGGAAACTTTTCTTTTACCCCGTCAATATGAAACAACCCTAACCTTCTCATATTCGGCATATTAAAATACCGGCTGGTAGAAGCTGCATATAGCGTATGACTTCCTACGTCGCCGTAAGCAGAGGCATCTGGTAATTCTCCAATTCCAACGCTATCAAGAACCACTAAAAAAACTCGTTTCATTTCCTTCCTCCTATTCTTATCCTATTCGGTATTTACAAGACCCAGATAATGCAGCCATTCCTACAATAATATACAAAATCATGCAAAAATCTTCATATTATGTCAAAACTGGAACCAATGCATTGTTATTGTTCACACCTGGGCAAAGTCTANNCAACTAAGCGAAAGCGTCTCCGAATCGGATACATCTGACGAAATCATAACATGGTATACATGATGGGTGTGAACAGTAACAATGCATTCATTTTCTATCTTATTATATATCGGGAAACAACTTTCTATATCTTGTATTATAGTTATTTTTTCATACAATGTCTATCATTTATTCATTTCACCCTAAGGCAAAAATTTCTTAAGAAATTCTTTAAATTTATTAAATTTGTTTAAGAAATTCTTCTGTATATTGTTTACATCATTATTCTGTGATATAATCAATCCGAAAATATTCTCTCACGGAAACGCCTGAGGAAATGCATGTTACAGAAAGGTTGTGCAAAATGAAAAAGCATTCTGATACGATAAAAAATATTCTAATCAAATATAAACATGGTGCTATTTTATCCTATTTCTTTATTTATATGATATGGTTTACATATCTGGAGAAAACGGTAACAACGAAATTTACGCCGGTTTATTCAAAATTGGATGATTTAATCCCCTTTAATGAATGGTTTATCATCCCTTACCTGTTATGGTTTGTTTATATCTTTGTTACCGTTGCTTACTTCTTTCTGACTTCAAAATCAGATTATTACCGTTGTTGTGCCTACCTCTTTATCGGTATGACCATATGCTTAATTATCTATACGATTTGGCCAAATGGTCACTATCTGCGTGTAAACTTAGATACGCTTGGCAGAAGTAATATATGTATTGATATGCTATCACATATCTACCAGGTAGACACCGCAACAAACGTATTTCCAAGCATCCATGTATTTAATTCCATCGGAGCCTTCATAGCAATTCACAAAAGCGAACGGCTTAGAAATATAAAGTGGCTGCAATGGTCGGCATTCCTATTAACCGTTTTAATCTGTATGTCCACCGTATTCTTAAAGCAGCATTCCATTCTGGATGTCTTCGGCGGAATTGCACTTAGTCTTATCATGTATGTTATTGTATATGTTCCCGCATGGGGAAAAGAAGAGAAGAAAGTGGAGCAGGGACTGTCGAATATATAATACAATAGGAATAGAAGTGGAATAGAAGTATGTAAAACAAAGAACGAATTGGCAAGCCAATTCGTTCTTTGTTTTTGGGTATTCGGCACTCGCATCAACTGCGAAGCTTCACTGATTTAATTAAACCCATAAAT
>DOWG01000273.1:1607-2656 GCA_003519685.1 Lachnospiraceae bacterium | reverse complement strand
ATATTATAAGAGGGTTCTCCAGAATGGAAGCGGTAGAGGAGCTATGCAGAAAATGCGGATATAGAAAAAAGTTTGGCAAAAAAGGATGAATGAACTTCCCAGGCAGTGGTCTTATAGTCTTAAATCATGATCTCATACATAAAATTAGTTACTAGTATAATTAGCGACTATGCTTAAAGGAATTAAGAGATATGATGAAGTCTAAAGTAAAATATGGGATTATCATTCTGGTAGGATCGTTGCTATTATTATATATGCTTATTTCATTCTTCTTTACGAAGCATTTCTTCTTTCATACGGTGATCAATGGGATGGATCTTTCACTAAAATCCAATAAAGAGGCAAATGACAGGCTCCGAAACATGATAGAAAATTATGAGCTGCTGTTAATCGGAAGAAACGGAGAAACCGAGGTAATCACCGGTCAGGAGATCGGATTGCAGTATAACGAAAAAAATAGTATTCCTAAAATAATAAACCGTCAGAAATTTTTACAGTGGGTTCACTCCATTTTTCAGAATCAGTGCTATTATGTAGTGGATGTATATACCTACCGGAAGGATAATCTCGAAAGGGTAATTGGGGATCTGATGTTTGTGAACAGACCTGTGGAGGAACCGAAGAATGTAAGCTTTCAGTATGTGGGCGGCTCATTTGAAATGGTTGAAGAAGTATATGGGAACAAAATAGATGAAGGGAAGCTGCAGGAAAAAATTATTACCTATATTTTGAGGGGAAATACAAAATTGGATTTGGAAGAGGAATACTGCTATGAGTACCCGGAATATACGATCTATTCGTATAAGTCACTGGAAACTTTAAATCTGTTGAATAAGTATATTGGTACAACAATTAAATACAAGTTCGGAGANNAAATATGAAATTCTGGACAGGGAAGAAATAAATAAATGGATCAAGGTAGATAATAATTTAGATGTATCAATCAATGAGAAGGCAGTAAAGGATTATGTAAAAAGATTAAGCAAATTATACGATACTGTCGGCATACCCAGAAAATTCAAAACCTCTACCGGTAAAATTGTTGAAGT
>DOWG01000273.1:251-1580 GCA_003519685.1 Lachnospiraceae bacterium | reverse complement strand
CGGTGAGGATGAAATCGGTAATACTTATGTCGAGATCAATATCACAAGGCAATATCTATGGTTCTATAAAAATGGAAAACTTGTGGCACAAGGTCCGGTGGTCACGGGAAATCCAAACCGGGGGCATGCGACGGTGGTTGGAGTCTATATGCTGAACTATAAGCAGAAGGATGCTATTTTAGTAGGTCGGGGGTATGAAGCAGATGTCACCTATTGGATGCCTTTTTATGGCGGTATTGGAATCCATGATGCTAGTTGGAGACATTCCTTTGGAGGAACGATATATAAAAGCAGGGGATCCCATGGCTGCGTGAATGCTCCGCTTTCTTTGGCCAGGAAGATTTTTGAACATATTGAAGCAGGAGATCCCATTATTAGTTACGAGGAATAAAATGGCGGTTATAATAATACGAGTGCCATAAGTTAATAAAACTATGAATATGAAATGGACCTTATAGATATTCTTTGATATAAAAATCCGGGTCCGGTTTTGAAACTTATAAAAACCGGACCCGGTAATTTTCTATGACAGGCGAATCTGCTTACTGTCTTTCCTTTGTATCGGTGCAATCGGAACCGTCCGGATTGCCATCGCCGTAACCTTCCCTGCTGGGCATATCCTTCACTGTATTTGAAGTACAATCCGAAGCAGGATTCGAATCCTTTGCCCGTTCCTTATGATTGAATTCCATCTCTTTCCGGTATTTTTGATTTGCTTGTTTGCTCATATCATCACTTCCTTTCCATAATGATAGGATTGATTTGGCTATTAACACTTAAATCAAGATTATTGTCTCACGGATTTTTTCAGATATACGCACCTTTTCAAAGCTTCGAGATTGACGATATATATTTATTTTTGTATAATAGGAGCTATCCTATGGACGTCATGCAGACATTGATAGAAATGTTTGCAATATCTACGCAGACTGCTAAAATTCTTTCATGACGTTTTATGACTAAGAAAGGTGTGATTATAGAAATGAAAAAAATCTATATAGTAAATAAAACACATTTAGATATTGGCTTTACCGATTTAGCAGAAAATGTCTTGCACAAGTATTGCCATGATTACATTCAAAACGCAATTACCTTAGCGGAAGACTTAAGAAAAGAAGGCAAAAACTTTGTTTGGACAACAGGGAGTTTTATTATTGAATACTATTTCAGAAACATGGATGAAAAAGCTTGTAAAAGACTTGATGATGCCATAAAGAAAGGTTACATTCGGTGGCATGCAATTCCTTGTACATTTGAATCGGAAGCTATGACACCTCAAACTTTACATTATATCATTTCAATTTCAAAAAAGTTAGATGCTCGTTATGG
>DOWG01000273.1:0-149 GCA_003519685.1 Lachnospiraceae bacterium | reverse complement strand
GGTGGCGTAATCGAAGTTGATTGTATGGATAACAAACTGGCGTTTATGCATACTCATGATAATAGTGGTCCAGGAACAAAAGAGAAAGTCAATGCCTTTTTGGTAAACATGGCAAATGAGTATCCAGACTATGAGCTTGAAATGTCTTC
>DOWG01000186.1:5369-6983 GCA_003519685.1 Lachnospiraceae bacterium | reverse complement strand
TGACATTGCCTGGATATTAATTTTAGAATATCCTTTTGTTTAAAACAGCTTTGAAAGGACAAATAATATGAAACAAACATCCTGTAATTACAATGTAACAAAAGATAATATAGCAAAGGAAGAAAGTACCAGTGTAAAAAACCTTGTTCTGACGGGAATGTTTACCGCAGTTATCTGCGTCCTGTCACAGATATCGATACCAACACAGCCGATTCCCTTTACCCTGGCACTATTTGCGATCTTCCTTACTGGTGCTCTTCTGCCGCCCCGCGCTGCATTTCTGTCCGTCTTCGTCTATCTGCTGTTAGGCGCTTTCGGCCTTCCCGTTTTTGCTGGGTTTAAGGGAGGAATTCATGTTCTGACCGGAATGACAGGCGGATACCTTATGGCATATCCGTTTATGTCATTTCTTACCTCCTTCCTGGCAAACCATTTCAAGAAGTGGAAGCTGCTGTCCTTAGCAATAGGAATGGTGCTATCGCTTATCCTTTGCTATTTCATCGGAACGCTCTGGTTTGCTTTTGTATCCGACACCAGCTTCCGCTATGCGTTGACCCTATGTGTTTTTCCCTTTATACCATTTGATCTTCTTAAAATCATACTTGCCCTGTCTGCCAGTGTGGTCATAAAAAAAGCACTCAGCAAGTTAATCCTTTAATAAGCTTACCGGGCCGGACCGGGAGCAAAAAGCTCTTCCAGCTCCTCCTTTGTTAAGGTGTTAATAAATACCTGCTTAGAGTTGATCACCGTATCGGATAGCTCCTTCTTCTTCTTTTGAAGCCGATAGATCTTCTCTTCAATGGTTCCCTTCGTAATCAGCTTCATCACATGTACCTTATTCTGCTGACCTATGCGGTATGCACGGTCGGTTGCCTGCTCTTCCACTGCCGGATTCCACCAGGGATCGTAATGAATTACCGTATCGGCTCCGGTAAGGTTAAGCCCGGTACCGCCGGCTTTTAAGGAAATTAGGAACACTTTCCCCTCGCCGTTATTAAACCGTTTTACGTAATCATTTCGTTCCACGGTAGGGGTATTGCCTTCCAGATAAAAATACGGGATTTCCAGATCTTTTAGTTCATTTTCAATGATTTTCAGCATACTCGTAAATTGAGAAAATANNATTCGATGGTCATTGGCAATGGCATCCGGAATAACTTCCATCAGTAAATCAAGCTTACCGCTTCCGCCCTGATAATTTTCAATAAAGGTGGCTGGATGGCAGCAGATCTGACGCAGCCTGGTAAGCGCGGCTAAAATCTTTATCCGGTTCTTCTCCAGACTATTCTCCTTAATTTCCGAATTAATCTCACTACGGATATTCTCCAGATATGCCAGGTAAACCTTCTTCTGATCTTCCGACAGATCCGTTAGCATCTTTGTCTCATACTTATCCGGAAGTTCTGTTAGGACATCCTTCTTCATACGACGAAGGATGAAGGGCGAAATATGCATATGAAGATCATTTAATGCTTTCGTATCCTCCTTAAGAATCGGTTTTTCGAAAATTTCGACGAATTTTGCATGGCTGTTAAGATACCCAGGCATGATAAAATCAAAGATGGACCAAAGCTCCGACAAGCTATTTTCGATCGGTGTTCCGGTAAGCGCAAA
>DOWG01000186.1:2117-5333 GCA_003519685.1 Lachnospiraceae bacterium | reverse complement strand
GAGGTAATCAATACATCATACTTTTCATAACTTTCTATGGTCTCCTGCCGTTCCGGCGGGGTTCCGCTTACTACCGCGGCTTTAATAAATGGTGCAAAGTTCTCAATTTCATCCAGCCAGTTATATATCAATGAGGTCGGACAGACGACCAGATAGTGTTTCCTCGAGGCAGGATTCTTGTCGCTTTTAACGGTGTCGAATCCGGATGCGATATACACGATGGACTGAAGCGTCTTTCCTAAGCCCATGTCATCCGCCAGAATTCCTCCCAAGTCGTTCTCCGCCAAAGTCTTCAGCCATTTATATCCCGTCACCTGATACGGTCTGAGATTAGCTAAGATGCCTTTGGGCACCTGGTAATCCGTTGTTGTCGGATTCAGTATCTTCTCCGTGAGCGCTTTAAAATCTCTGTCACAAGAAAATTCAAATTCTGTATCGGTAAATGCTTTTTCAAGGTATAGCGCGTGCTGCTTCTCTAAGAGAATCGCATCCCCGCTTTTGCTTTTGTCATTTAAATCAAGCATTTCTATGATTCTGGATACGTCATTTAGATTCTGATCTTCCAGATTGATAAAGCTGCCGTTCTTTAAACGGTAATATTTTTTCTTAATCTGAAAGGAGTGGAACAAATTTTTCAATTCATCCTTTGGAACTTCATCAAAGGAAATATTTAATTCAAGCATATTAAAATCCGAATTCAAACGAACGCCGGCTTTAAAGCTTCCGGGCTGACGGATTCCCAGCTTACGAAAATCCTCCGAATAAAAGAGGGTCGTTTCCTGATCATCTAATTCTGATATCTTCTCCGATAAGAATTCATAAATTTTATTCTCATCCTTTAATAAATAAAAATTCTTATATGGCAGAAAGCCAAAATCCAGTAGCTTCGAGATGATGGCATCCTCTTTCTCCCGCTGCCGGACAATAATATAGGACCCGGCGGCCGGATTTCCAAAGGAATTAAATTCATAGTCTCCATACTTGAATCTTAGCTCTGCCTTAATTCCATTTTTATATTTATCCATATAGAGTTTTGATTCCATATCGCAGGTAATGTATCTGCTTTTTAACTCCTCCGGAATATCAAGATCCATTGTCTCACTGAGTCTGGGCAATACATGCTCCAGAAAGCTATTCTTTAACTCTCCGCGGAATACCAGCGGCTCTTTACCCCTTCCGACGCTGTTATAAAATGGTTTAAAATATTGGATAAACTTTTTATCCGGGAGATAGATATTCCCGTCAAAAAAGAATAATTCCCCTGTTTCCGTAATCGGAAGAATGGATTCCTTTTCCTGATAATCAATGGAAATCGAATCCTCATCGAGGGATAAGGGATAAGAAATTTTGGGATTTTCCCTTAAAAAATGCACATTCGAATAAGCCTTACCATAGAGGGCTAGGGAAAACGAGCTTCCATGTAAGGTATCCAATAATTTGATCAGCATATTTTTTGTAATCGTAACTTCTGACTTTGAAAATATTTTTGAAAAATGCGTGCTGTCAATAATCTCCTGAATTTCATATAGCTCCAACAGATAATCCAAAACGGCTTGTGAGGTTTTATCAAAAGTACTTTCCCCATGGATAAATCGAAATTCTTTTCCTATCGCAAAATTTTCATTATAATAAATATTCGATAAAAACTTCTTAATTGTCTGTATTTTATATTTTCGATTGCTGCCTCCATGCAGAGATATAAAAGCCCTCCCCGTATCCTTTTTTAGGATTGTAGGAATATTAATCGTAACATCCAACTGAAAGGTCTCACCCACCATTATGGTATCTTCCTGTGCAAGAAAATAATCAATCACCTGCATAACTTTTCTTTCCTCAGGGCTTTTGGATTCTGACATTAAGGTACGCTCCTGGTATTTTAATATGAATAACAATGCTGCCACAACATGCTTACAGGCACCCTGATCCTTAAGACGTGATGGACAATTGCAATTATAATCAAAGGAACCATCCTCTTGCTCATCCACGGTTACAGAATAATTATAATTACCCTTAACAACCATCCGATATTGCTTAGCTGCATTGGAATAGGTCGCACTAACGATTCGGTTCTCTTTATAGTATTGTAATCCTCTGGCATAAACCGTGTCATTCGAAGCCAAATTCCGAATTCCTGTCCGTGAAATCTGTATCATATTTGCCACCTTTCTTAAATTGTATCTTACTATTATACCACAATTCAAAGAAAAGTGTTATACCATCTTAAAAGAGAGTACCGAATTTTATACCTTCGATACTCTCTTTATCTGGAACAAGTGATTTGGCATTCCCTATCATCTTGTTTATCAATATTTATTATAATCATTAAATACGAATGGACATTACCATCTTACTTCCGCTTATTTCAGGTAAACCATTTCAGTTTCCGGTGGTCGGTACCTTCCTTTCTTAGATATTTCGAAAAAATAACTTAAGTTACTGGTTTCTATACTTTTTCTTTCGATATTTCTTTTCGTAAACAGTTTTAAGTTACTGGCGGTCCATACCTTCCTTTCTTCCATATTTCCTTTTTATAAACCGTTTTCAGTTATTGGTGGCCCATACCTTCCTTTCTTGATATTTAATATAGTTCCTTAGAGTATTCCGCTATCTATTTCAATGGAATCACCTCTTTCGCTGCCTGCTATTCTGCATCTATATTATAGTTTTATATTAAATCACAATAGCGGTTTTGTCAATATATTTTCTGAATATTAATTGTTAATTTATAATTATTTAGTTTCTATATATTATTATATGCTGTTAACTGTCATTTAATTACAGCAATTTAAAAAATTTGTTACTGTTCACACCCCTAACAAAGTCTATCATATGATTTCGGCAAATATATCCGATGCGGAGACGCTTTCGCTTAGTTGNNATATCATGAACAAAAGACATGTTCATGATCTTGGCACTCCACTCGGAAATTACAAGCTCGCTTGCATTTCCTCATTCCGTTTTTGTTATATCATGGTATACATGATGGGTGTGAACAGTAACGAAAATTAAAAGCGTAATGACAAAATGTTAAATTAAGAATTGTAATTTTTGATATTCTATATTATTATGTTTAGTTAGAGAATCGGAATGCGCATAGCAAAACGATTGTTACAACTAAAAGGAGGCGTCTATGAAACATATTATCAGTCCTACTGACCTTACCGTTTCTGAACTAAGAGAGCTGCTCGATTTAGCAGAAGAAATCATTCGGGATCC
>DOWG01000186.1:0-2094 GCA_003519685.1 Lachnospiraceae bacterium | reverse complement strand
GTCCTTGGTTTCTCTTCCGCTGATTCCAGTTCAGCTGCGAAAGGGGAAAGCGTTGCCGATACGATCCGCGTCATTTCCTATTATGCAGATATCTGTGCCATGCGTCACCCAAAGGAAGGAGCACCTCTTGTTGCTTCCCTATACTCCTCTATTCCCATTATTAATGCCGGAGACGGCGGTCATAATCATCCCACACAAACCTTTACGGATTTATTAACCATTAAAAATTTAAAAGGCCGATTGGATTGCTTAACGGTAGGTTTCTGCGGTGATTTGAAATTCGGCCGGACGGTGCACTCTTTAATCGGCGCATTGTCACGTTATAAAAATACAAAATTCGTTCTAATTTCTCCGGAAGAATTAATGCTCCCAGCCTATATCCGGGAAGAAGTAATTGAAGCGAATCACATACCTTACGAGGAAGTCCGTACCCTGGAGGATGCTATACCGGATCTGGATATCCTATATATGACAAGGGTACAAAGGGAACGATTTTTTAATGAGGAGGATTATATCCGGTTAAAGGATACCTATATCCTGGATATGAAGAAAATGGCACTGGCAAAACCGGACATGCTGGTGCTTCATCCTTTACCACGGGTCAATGAAATTGCTACCGAGGTGGACAGTGATCCCCGGGCAGTTTATTTTAAGCAGGCACAATTCGGTGTCTACATTCGTATGGCACTCATTATGAAATTATTGGAGGTGGTATAATGTTGAATATCAGCGGCTTAAATAACGGAATCGTTATCGACCATATCAAAGCCGGCGGGGCGATGAAGATCTACTCCTACCTTAACTTAGAGAATCTGGATTGCAGCGTTGCAATAATCAAGAATGCCAGAAGTAACAAAATGGGCAAGAAAGATATCATAAAGATTGATGGGACATTGGATGGTATAGACATCGACAGTCTTGGGGCATTGGATCATCAGATTACCATAAATATCATTGAGGATGGCGTTATTAAAGAAAAAAAGAATCCGAAATTACCGCAGCAGGTTGAAAATATTCTGATTTGTAAAAATCCCAGATGTATTACCTCCGTTGAGCGCAGTCTGCCCCATGTTTTTAAATTAACGGATAAAGAAAATGGGACGTACCGTTGTATTTACTGCGAGCAGGCNNGTTATAAATTGAGTTAACGTACAAAGGGATGCGTGTAGTGGCAGTCACTATACGCATCCCTTTGGGATTCACTTTACTGAATAGACGAATGGCTTAATATATGTACCATGGTACATGCATGCATAACTACTACTTAGTACGGATGATTTCTGGGACTGCTTTGTTGGAATCATTATTACTTCTTTCAGAATTTGATTCGTTCTCCGACCACATCCCAGTTGATATTGGACATAAAGAAGTTGATGTAGTCCGCCTTTTTATCGGCATATTGAAGAAAATACGCATGCTCGTACATGTCCAGTACCAGGACCGGGGCATAGTATGCGATATTGCCCAGATCATGAGAATCCAGACTGACATTACGAAATCTTCCGCTTCTTTGCTCAAAAGCCAGGACAGCCCAGCCTCTGCTTGCTTTTGCAGTAGCCACAAAATCCTCAATCCAATCCGATACACAGCCAAAATCCCTGCTGATCATCCGCGATGTCAATAGGTCCGGTTCGGATGTTTTGCCTCCTATATTCTGAAAATAGAGTTCATGAAGGATCACACCGTTTAGTGCATAGGTTTCTCCCCGTTTTAGATCCCGGAATTTTCCGTACGTTGTATTGGCTTCCTTTCTGCCGGCATCCGTATTCAGTTCTTCATCGATCTTATTGATGCTATTCACATAACCTTCATATAGTCTTACGTGAACATCGAATTGCTCGCGGTTTACAACCGTGATGTCATCGGTATAATGGAAATCAATTTTTTCTATCATGGAAAAGCCTCCCTATGAATATCAATCTTACTTTACAATCATACGAAGGCTTTTCCATTTATATGCTATTAACATGTGATGTTTCGTTTAAATCCCATGATTTGATATGAGTGTCATAAGTCATTTTAAGGTTTTGATATGAATAGGACCTTATATATATTCATTTGGCTGCCTTACCTGACTTGGCCGCAGTCAGCCGG
>DOWG01000041.1:4921-5886 GCA_003519685.1 Lachnospiraceae bacterium | reverse complement strand
ACGTTTTAACTTAAGAATTTTTTTCAAGAGAAACCACCGTCCTAATTCACAAAAATATTATTAACTTATCCATTTTTATAGTAACATGTGACAAAAAATGTTTCAATAACTTTATGAAATTATGGGCTGTCAACTACTTCCACTGCTGTCTTACAATGCCAGATATAAAAAATGCTTCCATATACGGCATATCAGATTACTTGAATCAGATACCATAATGGAAGCATGCTTTCTGGAATGAAATTGTTTTAGAACAGTGGTACTACCGCCCCCTGATACGTATCATTGATATATTGTCTTACTTCATCGCTCATCAAAGCGTCAACCAAAGCTTTGATGTCCTTCCGGTCCTCATCTCCAACCCGAACTGCAATCACGTTGCCGAAGGTTGCCGCGCCAATCGATTCCTTGTCTTCTACAACAAGGGCATCCGCAGGGTTTAATCCGTCCTGAATTGCATAGTTGCCATTGATGACCGCCATATCCACATCCTGCAGAGAACGGGCAAGCTGTGCCGCCTCGATTTCAACGACATCCAGGTTTTTCGGATTATCAACGATATCGTTGATTGTAGCATTCAAACCGGCATCTTTCGCCAGGGTAATTAATCCCTGTGCCTCCAGCAGCATCAGTGCTCTGGCTTCGTTGGTTGTATCATTCGGTACTGCGATCTGCGCTCCATCGGCAAGCTCCTCTACGGATTTTGTCTTACCGGCATATAATCCAAAGGGTTCATAATGGATGGTTGCCACCGAAGTAAGATTTGTTTTATGCTCGTCATTAAATTTATCCAAGTAAGGCTGGTGCTGGAAAAAGTTTGCATCCAGATCACCGCTGTCCAGTGCCAAATTCGGCTGGACATAATCGGAGTATTCTACAATTTTTAGCTTGTAACCGGCTTTCTCCAAGATCTCTCTTGTCTGCTCCAAAATCTCTGCGTGAGGTGTTGTGCTGGCACCTACGAC
>DOWG01000041.1:0-4878 GCA_003519685.1 Lachnospiraceae bacterium | reverse complement strand
ACAAGTTTGTGGATGCAGCGCGGACACAAACTTGTTACGTGAATTGGCATTCACGTTGCTCCTCCTACAATTTATTTAATATATATGATGATCGGGGTGCCCTAAGTCATACAAAACCAGGAAAAGGAACATAGGTATCTTCCTATCAAAATCTGAAAATAACCTATGACACTCCTGTCATATAATTGAAAGATTAGGTGTTTGCGAAACTTCGATATTGCAGCTATTGTGTATACACAATTTATTCATCTTGAAAGTTTCGCAATTTCCTAATGTAATTTTTTGTCGGTATGCTTCATCCATCTCGCTCCAAGCTCCTGGATTCCCTGTACGATAATCACCATAAGAACTACCGTGATCAGTGCAATGTCTGTTTCCTTACGATAATAACCATAGCGGATCGCGATATCACCAAGACCGCCGCCGCCGACAAAACCGGCCATCGCAGAATAGCCTAAAATGGTTGTAATCGCAATCACACTTCCGATAATAAGGGATGGCTTTGCCTCCGGCAGTAATACCTTCCAGATAATCTGCGACGTGGTTGCTCCCATGGACTGCGCCGCCTCAATCACTCCTTGATCCACTTCCTTCAAAGAAGATTCCACAAGTCTTGCGATATAAGGAGCGGAGGCAAGGATAAGAGGTACCACAACTGCGTTCGGTCCGATCGTTGTTCCTATGAGAAACCTTGTAAAGGGCATAATCGAAACTAATAGGATAATAAATGGAATCGACCGTATGAAATTCACTATGATTCCCAAGATTTTATTCAGCATCGGGCAGGGGGCAATCCCATCCTTATCGGTAACAACCAGGACCACTCCCAAAGGCAGACCGATCAGATAGGCTACAAAGGAGGACAAAAAGACCATATACAGGGTTTCCAGTATTCCCACTCCAACCATTTTAAGAACCGTTTCATTCCACATCATCCTTCACCTCCTCATGAGCGATTTGATTCGCATGCAGATAAGCAGAGATTCGCTTTCTACTCAGTTCATCATCCGGTAACTGAATTACCATCTGACCAAATGCCTTTCCGTCAATGTCTTTGGTATCTGCAAAAAGGATATTTACCGGCGTCTTGCATTCCAATACCATATTGGCGATCACCGGTTCAAAAGAAGTTCTTCCGTCGAAAATAATTCTGCATTTATGTTCACCTACAAAGGAATCAGTATGTGTATCCTTGGAAAAAATCAGCTGCCTCGCGATCTTAGACTTCGGCCTTACAAATACTTCTTCCATCTCGCCAATCTCAGCAATATGACTCTGATCAATGATGGCAACCCGGTTGCAGATTTCTTCAATCACTTTCATTTCATGAGTAATCACAACCACCGTTATACCAAGGCTTTTATTAATTTTTTTCAGCAGACTTAGGATGGAACGGGTTGTTGTAGGATCCAATGCGCTGGTCGCTTCATCACAAAGCAATACCTTTGGGTTGGTGGCTAAAGCCCTTGCAATGGCAACTCTCTGCTTCTGTCCGCCGGAAAGCTGCGAAGGATACGCTCCTGCCCTATCCTTTAAACCGACGATCTCCAATAGCTCCTGCGCCCGCTCCCTTGCCTCTTTCTTTGCTACTCCTGCAATCTCCATCGGAAAGCATATATTCTCCAGAGCGTTTCTCTGCATCAGAAGATTAAACTGCTGGAAGATCATCCCCATGGACTGCCTTACCTTTAACAGTTCCTTTTTGCCGAGAGATGCCAAATCTGCCCCATCAAAGAACACAGAACCCTCTGTAGGACGTTCCAAGAAATTCATACATCGTACCAACGTACTTTTTCCTGCGCCGCTAAGGCCGATGATTCCGAAAATTTCTCCTTCATATATCGTTAAGTTTATGTTTTCCAAGGCTTTTACCGTATTCTCTTTCCCCTGGAACTCTTTCCCCATATTCACAACTTCTATAATGGGTTTTCTACTCGTCAAGTACTCCACCTCCAATAATTTTACTTGGTACAGCGTTAAAGTGTACATCCCTAGCATCTGTCCAATTTTGCTATAACTACATTATTATAAAACAGGAAAAATAGCAAGAAAAAAACAGGATGGCATCTGACAACATCCTGTTTGTTCATCATGGTAAGTGAATACAAGGAAATCCCTATATTTATCCTATCAAGGAAAAGAGTTTATTCCTTTGCATCATGATAACACCACATTCGCCGTCTCTGCGCATATGTCATTTGCATACAGCACATACCCATGCTGCACATAGTATTACACATGACTGCAAATGATGTTCTCATGAACACTCCTCCTTGCTTAATTCCCGTTAATTTGATATGAATTATTTGAAATAGTATACTATAGGAAAAAGCCTTTGTCAATCCTATTTTTTAAATATCTAATATTCGAAACACGCTTCTCGAAAGGGGCTTGCACAGCTTTCATAATTCTTTCTTACTTTCCTCAGTAGAAATGGTCCCGATCAGGATATCTGATTTACTATCATGCATTTTACAGTTCTTCACAATGGAAGCATCACTATGATTGGCATAGCAATAGATACAGCCATTCCGGCACGTATTATATACCCCGATATCAACACTTTTTATACAGCCGCATCCGGGCCGTTGGTTCCGATCCTTCTTCCAGGCAATCGGATGACCGCAGACCTCTTCCACCTTAGCCTTATCAATACAGGCAGCCGGAAGAATATGAAATTGTGAAAGGTCCTGCTTTTCAGAACAGCTCCGAAGTTCCATTCCATAGCGCTGCGCAATTTGGGAAAATTCCTCCGCAATTTCGAACATTTCCCCGGTACTAATCTCGCGTATTACATTGCTCTTAATTGCCCTACTTAATTTACTGTATAAATCAACAAAGCTTATAATACATAAATCGGTATACCCGCTCAGGGCGCAGCACAGCTGTTCAAAATGCTGCAAATGATAAGGAATCGTCAGGGAATCATTCAGAATGATCGGATCATATCTCCAGACGATCTGCTCCTTTCCGAGCAATCCGGACAACTGCTGGAACGTCCGAAGAATTTCCCCTTTTTCTCTCAGGTTCCGTTCGATATCTCTTCCATAAGGGGTCAGCGTAAATTGAAAATAATACGGATATCCCATCGAATCTATCTCCGGCAACTTATCCATCATCGGCATGGGATCTTTCGTCCAGAATATGATGCAATCCACCGTTTCCGGAGAAAGAGACACCCGGCTTACCTGGCTGCGATTCATCGGATTACGTGTTACGACATACCCCGCCTTCAAGCGATTTAAAAGCCACTGGGAATAATAAGCCGGTAGATCCGTCCTTCGGGAAGCGGAAATAATCATAGCTGCTCCTACCTTCTTTCAAATTCAAGGAATCTGGTGCTCTGGAAAGTTAATCTGCCATTACAAAATATAAAATTTAGTATTTCTCCACTCCCCCGGAACTTACCTTAGCTAAAACAAGCGGTCGGTTTCTGACCGGTTCTTCCGAAAAGGAATATGCATTTGTTAATATTTTCTCTGCCTTTTGGAAAAGCTCCTCTTTTGAGGCATAAAGGACTGCCAAAACCTCCCCGCATTTAACGAACTCTCCCGTCTTTTTCTTTAATACAATACCGGCAGAGTAATCAATGCTGCTATCCTTAGTCTCCCGGCCGGCACCCAGTACCATGGAGGCAACACCGCATTGTTCCGTATCCATATGTCGGATGTAACCCTCCCGGGCGGACTTCACCTCATATTGATAAGGGGCCTTCCGAAACTTGCCGGTATCTTGTATTACGGAGGAATCCCCACCCTGTGCTTCCACCATTTCCACTAACTTTTTAAACGCAGCTCCGTTTTCTACAGCTTCCTTTACCAGCTGCTCGCATTCCTCAACAGTCCCTTTCTTTGCCAGATACAACATATTGGCTGCCAGAATCTTGCATACCTCTGTCAAATCCTTGGGACCATGTCCTTGTAAGGTTTCAATTGCCTCCATCACTTCCAGGGAATTCCCAATCGCATGACCGAGCGGGATATCCATATCCGTAATCACCGCCATCGTATTTCTCCCCGCATGTTCCCCGATCGCTACCATGCGCTGTGCAAGTGCAATCGAATCCTCTACGGTTCTCATAAAAGCCCCGCTGCCGGTCTTAACGTCCAGAAGGATGCAGTCACTGCCAGCCGCAAGCTTCTTACTCATAATCGAGGAGGAAATCAAAGGGATACTGTCTACGGTCGCAGTTACATCCCGAAGCGCATACAGTTTCTTATCTGCCGGTGCCAGATTACCGGATTGACCAACAACACTGACCCCAACCTTATTTACGATTTCAAAGAATTGTTCCTGCTTTAATGCCACCTGCATACCCGGAATCGACTCCAGCTTGTCAACGGTGCCTCCGGTATGCCCGAGTCCGCGGCCAGACATCTTGGCTACCTTCACTCCGCAGGCTGCAACGATGGGTCCGATTACCAAAGTCGTCTTATCCCCAACGCCCCCCGTGCTGTGTTTATCCACTTTAATCCCCTTTATAGCAGAAAGATCAACCATATCGCCGGAATGCGCCATTTCAATCGTTAAATCTGCCGTTTCCTTTTCCGTCATCCCCTGAAAGCAAATCGCCATCAACATAGCAGACATTTGGTAATCCGGTATTTCACCATTTACATAACCACGTATCATTTCCGAGATTTCATCCCGCGTTAATTCCTCACCATGTTTTTTCTTTGTAATTAAATCATACATTCGCATACGAATCGCATCTCCTTTGATAAAGTAATCCTTACTCTTTCTTATAATGTTTATTTTCGTAAACGCATATTTATATTATGATTTGAGTGTAAAAAGCCTTCCTAACAAATCGTCTTCATCAATTTGCACAAGGAAAGGAAAAACTTAAGTAATAGGAAACAATATTTTAATGAGCAA
>DOWG01000226.1 GCA_003519685.1 Lachnospiraceae bacterium | reverse complement strand
GCTCCGTCATAAACCTCTTTCGGACGGTAAATGAGCGGTTCGGAATCCTCGGAATTCAGGAAGAAACCTCCGTTTTTATCATCCCAGAACTTTTCTATCATTTTGTCTGCCAGATCGATTGCCTGCTTCAGATAATCCAGTTCAAAGGTAGAATCATACATTTCTAACAGTGCCATGCAGTAAAATGCAAAATCATCCAGAAGTCCCGGATAATCTGCACTGCCGTCGCGGTAACGCACATAGGGGCACCCGTTACGATACATCAGTTTGGTATTGATAAATTCGACGGCATGCCGTGCGATATCTAGATATTCTTCCTCCTGCAAAATTCGTGCCGCTTTGGCATATGCCATAATCATGAATGCATTCCAGGAGGTGAGTATTTTATCATCCTTATGCAAATGATTGCGATCCTGCCGGAATTGATAGATCTTTTCGCAGAGATGGATCACTCTTTCATTATCGGATTTTAATTCCGGGGCTTTAATCAGATTAGGAATAGAAGAACCCTCAAAATTACCTTCCTTTGTAATATTAAAATAATCGCAGAAGAAGGAACTATCCTTCTTATCTAATACCTTGTTGATTTCCTCCGGAGTAAAAACATAGTATTTGCCCTCCACGCCGCTGCTGTCTGCATCCTGAGCGGAGTAGAAGCCGCCTTCGGGGGAAGTCATCTCCCTGCGGATATACTTTAAGATCTGCTCGGCAGCCATCCGGTAAAATGGGTTCTTCGTATATTGGAAAGCTTCCAAATAGGTAACCGTAAGCAGAGCATTGTCGTAAAGCATTTTCTCAAAATGAGGAACCAGCCATTTCGCATCGGTAGAGTATCTGGAAAAACCGTAGCCGATATGATCAAAAATACCACCGCGGTACATATGCTTAAGTGTATTCTCTACCATGAACAAAGACGGCTCATCCTGCTCTGCACAGGCATAGCGGAGGAGAAACATCAGATTATGGGGAGATGGAAACTTTGGCTCATTTCCAAAGCCGCCAAAATCATGGTCAAAACTTTGCTGGAACTGGGTTACGGCAAGAGCAATTAGATCCTTAGAGACAGCTCCGGTATCGGATCGGTTTTCAAATTTCCGCTTCATCATTGCGGTCAGCTGCTCCCCGGCTTGAACCATATCGTCCGAATTCGTATGCCATTGCAGATCGACCTGGGAGAGAAGGTCGATAAGACCCACGATCCCATAACGGGAATATTTCGGAATATAGGTAGCAGCATAGAATGGCTTCTGATCCGGTGTCATAAGAATTGTCAGCGGCCAGCCGCCCTGACCGGTAATAACCTGGCATACGGTCATGTATACGGAATCAATATCCGGGCGTTCCTCCTTATCAACTTTTATTGATATGAATGACTGGTTCAAAAGGTCGGCAACTTCCTCATCTTCAAAGCATTCGTGCGCCATAACATGGCACCAGTGACAGGTGGTCATACTGCACCCACGTCAGGAGTACCCAATGCTTAGAAATATGGGCTTATCTTCTTTTTTAGCCTTATCAAAGGCTTCTTCACACCACGGAAACCAGTTAACTGGATTGTTGGCGTGTTGCAGAAGATAAGGGGATTTTTCATTTGCTAAGCGATTGGGCACTCTTGTCGAGTTAGTCATGGGCATCAACTCCTTTCGGGTTAAAATAGTTTCAATGTTTATTGTAACCTTTTAATGTAAGATAATGCGTTGATTGCCTTTTGTTTTGTGATATAATTTGTGTAGAAAGTTTATATTTGTAGAGGTTAAAGACTCCACAATGCTAATTGTGTTAAGATAGATATTTATTTAATGATTGGAGTGATGTTTTATGAAAAATGCAATCATCAACAAAAATGCACGGAGGGTGACTATAATATAAACCCTCCGAGTTTAAGGAGGATTAATATGGTTGTTCAGACAATCGACGGAGTTTCATTTAACATGAAAGAAACGTATGACTTCTCTTTTTTAAGCAAATACGGAAAAGTATTCAAAGTATTTGATAAGTCAAGTTCAGGGGCTATATGTTTCGGAGTAGAAAAAGCAGGGAAGCGTTATTTCCTTAAATTTGCTGGTGCTAAAACTATAAATGATAACCTGCAAAATATCGAAGATACAATAACGAGACTGAAATTTTCTGTACCAAAATACAAAGATTTGAAGCATCCGTTGTTAATTAATCAAATAGATGCAGAAGAAGTCGGCGGCGGATTTATTACTATTTTTGATTGGTTTGATGGTGTAAGTTGCGGATATCCTCAACGTGAAATGTGCAAAAAGTTTATGGAACTCCCAGTCAGAGAAAAACAGCGCGTATACGAGGGTATATTAGAATTTCATGCTCATGTTGCTGAATGTGGGTATGTTGCAATTGATTTTAACGACCAAGCTACGCTGTATAACTTTGACAGCAGGAACTTTGCTATTTGCGATATAGATTTTTACGCAAAGCAATGCTACATGAATGGGTTTAGCGGAATATGGGGTGACCCCTCCCTCATGTCGCCGGAGGAATCCAGAAGTGGCGCAATAGTTGACGAAATTAGCAATGTTTTTACGATGGGAGCCATAGCATTTGTTTTTTTTGCAGAAGATGACAAGCAATCGCGCGAAAAGTGGACTTTGAGTAACGATTTATACGCCGTTGCGAAAAAAGCCGTAAACGAACCACGAAATCAACGTCAACAGACAATCCGCAATTTTATAGAAGAATGGAGAGCGGCAGATAGAAAATAAGCATTTTTTACACAATGTACTCAGTATAACTTTTTCAAAAGTCGACAAGCAATTTGTCGGCTTTTGTTATGTACAAACCCAGTAAAATCAATGATTTTCTCATTGGGTGCAGTAACTTGATTGCCACCAATGACATGTGTTTTTGATGAACCAGTTCAGCTATACCCAATAGATAAGAAAATCGGTTTGTTTTCGGTTTTCGCCTTTGTAAAAGCTTCTTCACACCATGGATACCATTTAACTGGATTATAAGCATGTTGTAATAAATAAGGAGACTTTTCATCAGCTAATCTATTGGGTAGTTTTGTAGTTTGGTTCATAACATCACTTCCTTTCAAATTAAATTCGAGATTATTATAACCGTAGGATACTGCTTTAAGTCCTTAAACTAAAAAATAAATTTAAAGTTGAGGACAAGATAATGAATAAAAAAATTGGATACGCAAGAGTAAGCACAACAGACCGAAGGTTAAAGTTGGTGACGTTAAGGAATATAAAGATGGCATGTACTGGAACCCCGTAATTGTAATTAGTACAGGTCAATCTGGTTATGTTGCTAGTCAGTATATCATAACAAATCCAGTATAAGAAGTTATACCGGTTCCGATTGTCGAAATACTCCAAGAGATCATTTTCTACAAGCATGCTGGAGGAGATTATTAGATGCTGTTGAAAGGGATAGGTAAATTGTATGAAAACTTATCTTAACATTTCCAAACTGCGTTTACATAGTTCTACATTTGGGATATGCAGAGATAAGTACTAGCATATAATAGTTTAGAAAGGAACGTATATTTATTATCAAAACCGCTGATGGCCAAATGTCAAAATTGGGGAGGTGATGATAGAACTCCGGGGTACGTATATGTTTCTTACAGTACATATTTTCTATAAAGAAGGATGGGGTGTGTTAATCTATGTATCATACAGTGCTCGTTATTTTAATTATAATCACAATTTTAATCCTACTTGGAATTATTAAGATATTTGGCAAAAAGAAGTAGTTACCAGATAATTGAAGCTGGCAGGAACATTAAACTGTCAGCTTCTTTTTTCTCTTATAATAGCTACTGTTTAGCTGGATTTATAACGTTTAAAAAACTTATAGGGAACTATGTATAAAGATGATGCTATTCATTCTTTTACTTTTTTCTTAACTTAATCTTCGTTCGCCCCTGAATAGTTTGTATTGTAATAAATTAATTATACCAGAGATTGACAAACATTTTAAGACTATACTTTTCTTGAATATTTTGTAAAATGGTTATGGAATAGATGTAAAATTAGACTCACAGCATAATTATAACTGCTTGAAATTGAAAAATGGAGGATGATATTTATGAAGGTTGGCATTTCGAAAAATATAGCGAAGGAATGGGTTATACAGCGTGGGAATAAAGTGGAGGGATTTCTGGGAGCGTATTTCGCCGGGTCTATAGCAGAGATGCAGGAGGAGGATGAGTTACCGAGGTTCTCTGATATTGATATCATGGTCGTCGTTTTAGCAGACGAAGCGCCGCTTAAGCTTGGTAAGTTCGTTTACAACGGCGTCATGCTGGAGGTCACTTTTCTATCATGGAACCAGATATCTTCTGTGGAGAACGTTTTGGTATCTCATCACTTGGCAAATAGCTTGCGAAGCGATACCATTATTACTGACCCGACAGGCTGTATACACAAAATTCAATCCGAGGTGTCACAGCACTTCGCAGAGAAAAAATGGGTTCGCCGCCGATGTGAGCATGTTCGAAATAGCATCGAGAATTCACTGAAAAGATACAATACCTCTGTGCCATACCATGAACTCGTGACAACCTGGCTGTTCCCGACGGGAATTACCACGCATGTCCTCCTTTTGGCTGCACTTCGTAACCCTACTGTACGCCGACGCTACGTTGCTGTACGTGAAGTGCTCTTAGAATACGGGCATGCAGACTTTTACGAAAAACTGCTTGCATTGCTTGGCTGCGCTCATCTGACATCTCAGCGTGTAGAAGAACACCTGGACGAACTTGCTAAAACTTTTGATGCGGCTGTGATAGTAGCAAAAACGCCGTTCTTTTTTAGTACAGATATCACTACCATAGCACGACCGATCGTAATAGAAGGAAGCCGTGAACTTATCCAATCCGGTTACCATCGTGAGGCAATCTTCTGGATGGTAGCAACCTTTTCCCGATGTCATAAAATTTTGGAGGCAGATGCCCCGCTGGAATTGCAGCAAGTATATGCTCCATCTTTTAGAAATCTTATGTTAGACCTTGGTTTTGATTCTACAGAGGATTTTACCCGTCGCGTGGAAGAAGTCATACGTTTCCTTCCCAGTCTCTGGGAAGTCACCGAGGATATCTTGTCCAAGAATCCCGCTATTGTGACGAAATAAAATATTGGTGTATTCGCATTCAATCATTAAAAGTTGATAAGGAAAATCTAAAATTTAGCTATAATATTTTAATCGGAAATAAACTGTGTTATACTTGTAAAAGCTGATAGGAATGTCATACACCATCTTTGGATTTTGATAGGAATAAGGAGAAGTATGTTTGGTTACGTAAATATCTATAAGCCTGAATTGAAAATGAAGGATTATTATAAATATAAAGCTTATTACTGCGGCTTATGCAAAACGCTAAGGGAGAGATATCGCCTGATCGGCCAGGTGACCCTGTCCTATGATATGACCTTTCTGATCATTCTTCTGACTTCTCTCTATGAAAGCGATAGTAAGATCGGGAAGCATCGGTGCATGGTACATCCTTTGCAGAAGCATGGTACACTTCAGAATGAATTTACAGATTACGTGGCAGATATGAATATTGTTCTGACCTATCATCATTTGCTGGATGATTGGCAAGATGAAAAAAGGGCGGCAGGTCTTGCCGGTGCTAAGCTGTTGGAGAGGTATTATAAGAAAATCTGCAAACAATATCCGAGGCAATGTGATGCAATAAAACGGGGTCTAAAAGAGTTAAGCATCTGTGAAAGAAACAACGAGCAAAATATTGATATCGTATCCCGCTGCTTTGGAGAATTGATGGCGGAACTGTTTGATTACAAGCAGGACCGGTGGGGAGAGCAGTTAAGAAAGATCGGATTCTATCTGGGCAAATTTATCTATATCATGGATGCCTACGATGATCTTGAGAAGGATCAGAAGAATAATAGCTATAATCCGTTAATCAGGAAGAAGGACGTGGACGGTTTTGAAGAAAACTGCAAGGCAATGCTTACGGCTATGCTGGCAGAATGTACCGCTGAATTTGAAATGTTACCCTGCTTATTGGATATCGATATATTAAGAAACATCCTATATGAAGGTGTTTGGTCGAAATATATGAAGATACAAACAGAGAAAGGTACAAGAAAGGGATACAATAATGATAAATGATCCATATCAGGTACTGGGGGTTTCTCCAAGTGCTACGAATGACGAAGTAAAGAGAGCTTATCGGGATTTAAGCAGAAAATATCATCCCGATTCCTATGTAGATAATCCGTTAGCAGATTTGGCGGAGGAAAAGTTTAAGGAAGTGCAGGAAGCCTACGACCAGATTATGAAGCAGAGAGAAGCTGGATACAGCGATCCAAATTCATACACTTATGGACAGTCCGCTTCCTACGGCGGTTCCGGTGAGGAAAATGTACAGATGCAGGCGGTTTATAATTTTATCAATAACGGCCGTTACAGAGAAGCGCTGAATGTCCTTGCCGGTATTCCGAATCGTAACGCAAGATGGTATTACTGCAGTGCCATTGCCAATGCAGAGATCGGCAATAATCTTGAGGCAGTCAATCATGCCCGGCAGGCGGTCAGTATGGAGCCCGGTAATCCGGAATACAACAATTTGCTAAACCAGCTGCAATGGCGGAGCCAAAGATACCAAAATACCAGCAGGAACGGCGGATCCGGATATGATATGGAAAATCTCTGCTGCAATTTATGGTGCGCAGACACTCTATGCGAGTGTATGGGAGGCGATTTGATTCCATGCTGTTAAATGCAAAGAAGATGGCATTTTTAGGTTTGCTGCTTTCGGTGGATGTTCTGTTAATAATCCTAGGCGGGGTCTTTGACTTTAATACTTTGTTTTTACTTGTAGCGGCAGCTTTCTGTGTAGGAATTGCGATCCGTGAAGCCGGAATAGTACTTGGGATCGGATTTTACATAGCAAGTGTTCTGCTGGGTTTCTTTCTGGCGCCGAATAAGCTCTACTGCATTACCTATGCAGGGATGGGACTTTATATTATAGCAAGAGAATTTGCTGGGGAGAAGCTTGCGAAGGCAAAGGGGACAGCGAACCGAACGGCTGCCTTCTGGATAATCAAGTATATCGCTTTTAACCTTATGTATGTTCCCATATTACTATTTTTTCCAAAACTTATTTATCGGGGTACGATAAGTAATGCACTCAGGATATTTTTTCTGGCGGCAGGCCAGATTGTGCTATATATCTGCGACAGAGCTTATGACTATTTTCAGATAAATATATGGGAAAAAGTAAGAAAGAAGATAAAATAAAGAGAGGATGTAAAGATAGCAAATTCTATGAAAGAATGAACAGCTGTCTTTGCATCCTCTTTTGTTAACGCTTCTTACGGTTTCCCCAAGATCAATATAATTTTGATTATTATTGATTATTTACTTTTTATCTGCTGGATCAGATCTTCTACCGTAGTTTTCGTAAAATCGATGTCCGGCAGGGGAAGCTTATTTTCAACAAACTTCTTTATTAACATATTATTTCCGGGATCGCCGATGATGATGGCTCCGACGATACGGTTATTCTTAATAAAGATTCTCTGGTAAGTCGAATCATCCGGCGATTCCTCCACCAGGGTATGGTCTGAACTATTTTCATCGATATCTCCTATGGAGAAAATGGATAGATGAAAAGCATTCATATTGGTAACCGGTACGGTGCCGGAATAGGAAGCTTCCTTTCCTGCGATACTATATCCTGCGATTTTTCCCTGCTCCATGGCAATGCTCCACAGACCGCCGACTCTGCCATCTATCTCGGCAATATCTCCGGCAGCATAGACATTATCCAGCTTGGTCTTCATGTGATGGTCTACCACGACCCCCCGATTGATCTCTAAAGGAGTATTCTCATATAGAGCAGTATTGGACCGTATCCCTACCGAATAGATAACCATATCGCATTCGATCAGACGGCCGTTCTTTGTTACCGCTCCGTTTGCTTCTTTTGTTCCCGTAATCTTCGTGATCGCCGTATTTAACAGGATCTGTACATGATTACTCTTAACTGCATTCTGAAGGATTTCGGAAGCTTTTGCATCCAATTGTCTTGGCATTAACCGGTCTTGAAATTCTGCAATGGTAACTTTCTTTCCCTGCGAGCACATAGCCCATGCGGCCTCCAAATTCTGGATACCTCCGCCGATGCATAGAATGACATGTTTATCCGCTACATGTGCTCTTATCGTTGCAATATCGGAGAGCTTTCGTATGCTATGCACATTACTTTTTTCAATTCCTTCGATCTTAGGAATTGCATTGCTGGCACCGTTTGCCAGCAGCAATTGATCATATTCCAGTTCTGTTCCATTATCCAGGGACACCTTATTCTTTTCAGTATCAATTGCAACGGCTTCTCTGCCGAGGTATAGATGGACCTTATTCTGTTCATACCAATCCTGCTTTTGAATCATCAATTTATCGATGGTGAGAGGCTCAAAAAGGCTCTTGGTCAACCGAATACGATAATAGGGATAGTAATTCTCATTTTGTATTAAATGGATGTCAGAGATTTGGTCAAGTTCCCGGATGGCTTTGATCGCGTTTACCGCGGCAATTCCTCCGCCGATGATAACAATGTTCTTATTCATATAATTTACCGCCTTACTTT
>DOWG01000164.1 GCA_003519685.1 Lachnospiraceae bacterium | reverse complement strand
ATCATATCATTTGTCGAAATCATATCCGATAAGGAGTAGTTGCATTACGTAGCGGTACATAAGGCTCCAAAATACGGAGCCAAAGTACCGACGAATGCAAATACTCCTTATCGGATATCATTTGTCGAAATCATATGATAGACTTTGCCCCAGTGTGAACAGTAACAAGATATAAGGAGTAGATTTTATGAATATAGCTTATTTTTTAACGACAAAGAGCGAAGTAGCTTATCTTTATGAGGATTTTACCTTGCGTCAGGCATTGGAAAAGATGCGCTACCATGGATATACCGCCATACCGGTACTTACCCGTGAGAATAAGTACATAGGAACCGTCAGTGAAGGAAATTTTCTATGGTATTTGATTGCGGATGAAGAGGACCAGGAAGCATTATATAAAATCAATATGCAGAGCATTGAGAATGTCATGATTCGCGATGTGATAAAAGTTGGAATGGATAAGAATCCTCCGGTAAGAATTACCGCTACGATGGAAGAACTCTTAAGCCGGGCTTTGGATCAGAACTTTATTCCGGTAATTGATGATAGGGATTATTTTATCGGAATTATAACACGAAGAGATATTATCAAATATTTCTATAATTCGGATGGTGCGAATCTGTCGGATACAGTCGTCTCCGCCAAGCGATAAAACAATGAAATACCCGGATAACCGTATTGTGTTAGCGTAATAAGGTTATCCGGGGTTTTTTGATTTTTCTGATTGCTATTTCATAGCAACTTATATACAATAGGGTGGAAACGAATATCCATAATGAAATCGTTTATGAAATATAGATTGTCAGGCAGGAAGCAGAAAAGAGGACTTACTATGAAGGTTATTGCACATAGAGGATACAGCGGCAAATTTCCGGAGAATACAATGCTTGCTTTTAAGAAAGCATATAAAGCGGGAGCAGATGAAATAGAATTAGATGTGCAGTTATCCAAAGATAATGTACCGGTAATTATTCATGATGAATTTATTGACCGGGTTGCCGATGGTACCGGATTTGTAAGAAATTATACATTTCAAGAATTGCAGGAGTTTAATATTAATAAGAAATTCGGGGATAAGCATGGTTTTAATACCATTCCAAGTTTTGAGGAATATTTATACTGGGCGAAAAACAAACCGATTACTACCAATGTGGAGCTGAAATCTGGAAACTATTATTATAATGAATTGGAAGAAAAAGTTGTAGAGATGCTTCGGGCATATGAGATGGAGAAACGGGTTATGTTTTCTTCTTTTAATCATGTTTCCCTTATTCGATGCAAGGAATTAATACCGGAAATCCCTTGCGGAGTGCTGACGCTTAAGGAGGGGCTTGGTAATGCAGGATATTTTGCAAGTAAATATCATTTAGAATATTATCATCCGGACTTCCGGGGTTTAACGGATGAAGTGGTTCAAAATTGTAAGGATTATGGCATAAAATTAAATGTATGGACCGTGAATGATGTAGAAGGCTTACAAAAGCTGTATGACTGGGGTTGTGATGGAGTAATTACAAACTATCCAAGGCTCTGTAAGAACTGGCTAAATGCGAAAGAAGGTACAGAAACCGGTACATAATGTTGATAAAATAGCAAAATTATGATCGGGTTGTGGATCACTTGCAGATTCCTTAAGGAGGAAAAAGAAATGGGATGCTTAGGTAATGTTTTATGGTTTCTCTGCGGCGGCTTTATCAGCGGGATAAGCTGGCTGCTTATGGGATGCCTATGGTGTATTACGATTGTTGGAATTCCGATTGGATTGCAATGCTTTAAATTTGCTACCTTAAGTTTCTCCCCATTTGGGAAAGAAATTGTCTATGGCGGAGGAGTGGGTTCTTTTCTACTTAATATTGTATGGCTTGTTTTGTCGGGTCTGCCGCTGGCAATTGAATCTGCGGCGATAGGAATCGTGCTATGTATAACAATCGTAGGAATTCCGTTTGGACTGCAGCATTTTAAGCTTGCAAAGCTGGCTCTGATGCCTTTCGGATCTTATGTTGCGTCTTAAACTGTGTCCAAAGTCGCAGGAAGCGCCGGGGCCGATTCCTATAGAAGCGCGTCTCTATAAGTTTCGATTCAATATCGAAAGGAGGGTCACAGATCCTCTTGGATTGGCTGCAGATGAAATGCTGCAGCCTTTTTGAATCGTATCAAGTCTGTAGTTACAAAGGAGTATTTGCATTCGTTGGTNNGCCCAGGTGTGAACAGTAACAGTCTGTATTGCTTAAAGTTCGGTTGATTTTCCCCAGATAATATGGGAATAGATATGCGTTATTTCCAAAGGAGTATCCGGATGCTCTATTCGATATATTAACTGATTGGCAAGCCGGCTGCCAAGCTGGTGCGTAGGTACAAAAACTGTGGTAAGTTTACCGGAAACCATGGAATACTCGGTGCTTCCATCATAACCGGAGAGAGCGACATCCTCCGGAACCCGAAGCCCGTGTTCCGCAAAATACTGCATCATGAAATTGGCTACATAATCGCTGACACAGACGAAGGCCTGGGGTAATCGATCTAATGAGGAAAGGAAAGCAGAAATTTCCTCATAATATGTATAAATTCCAAGCTTACTTGTTAGGCAGTATTTCTTCTTCACCTCGATATTATTTTCTTCCATGGCTGCTAAAAAGCCTTCATATCGTTCTTTATTCGATAAAGCATAATGAATATCTCCAATAAATCCTATCTCGGTTCTTCCCTGTTTTATAAGACTGGCGGTGATCTCTTTCACGTTCCTTTTTCCCGCTAAAACAAATAAGTCACCGGTGAGCGTATCCACTGGAAAATCAGTTACCAGATCCAAAAACACCTTCGGAATATCTAAGCTGTTCAGCATGCGAAGCATCTGGATATCATAGACATTCATGATCAGCATGCCGCTTGCCGTACCGTTGGTCAGTACATTTGGTAAAGTATACCCTTCATAATAATTCGGAGGAAGGTAGGTGTACATAAGGTTAAATTCCTTAGTATCCAGTTCCTTTGCGATAGCATGTATAATATTAATCCAGAACACGGAGGATTCCGGTCTTGAAATAACAACCGAAATGGACTTCTTGGATTTCCCTTCGAAATAAATGTTATTTTCTTCTAAATAAGCTTCTGCTTCCTGCCCCGGTTTTAAATAACCGGTTTCTTTCGCGGTCAGAAGAATTTGATCACGGAGCTGTTTTGAAACCCCCGGTTGATTATTCAACACTTTCCATACGGTAACCCTCGATATATTTAGGATATTGGCAATATCCTGCATTGTTACTTTTTTCATAAAAAAAATCCCCCATTCTGCCATTACCTGCGAATTTGGGCGGCAGCACAAATTTGCCGTGTGAACTGGTTTTTAGTTCACACTACCCCCAATTATTCCTAAATTCATAATACGACTAAATTTGATTGATTATAGCATACTTTTTACAAAGAGGCAATCCAAACTTAACAAAAGTTAAAAAATGCATACATAATTATGCCAATTATAAAACATGTAATATATTTGTATGACAATTTAGCAATAATGTATAAATAGTGAATAATATGCACAAAATATCAAGGCGATATAAAGTGAGAAAGTAGCAAAGTATTCAAAACAAGTATAAATAAATGATAAAAAAATGATAAATACAGTTGACTATTGTAATAAATAATGTTAAAATTCTATTATGTTTAAGAGCAATAGGAAGGGAGGATATTATGGATAATAATGAAAAAGTAAAAAATACAAAAGAAAAAACTACAAAAGTTAAAATTAAAAGTAAAAAATGGAATAGAGATGATACGGAGCTTACCCTATTAGCTTTACCAACCTTCGTGTGGTATATACTGTTTTGTTTTTTGCCGATGTTTGGGGTGGTTATTGCCTTCAAACGCTATCAAATTTTCCCCGGCAAGAGCTTCTTGTATAATATCATACATAGTGAATGGGTGGGCTTTGCGAACTTTGAGTATTTAATAAAGTCAAATAGTTTATTCATTCTACTACGAAATACGATAGGATACAATTTGGTTTTTATTGTTTTGGGAATTGTGATACCGGTAACCTTAGCGATTATGATCAGCTTGATCTACAGCAAACGCAAATCCAAGGTTTATCAGACTGCTATGTTCTTTCCACATTTTCTATCTTGGGTTGTGGTAAGTTATTTCGTTTTTGCATTTTTAAGCTATGATAAGGGAATATTGAATTCGATTGTGCGCGCCTTTGGCAAAGAACCTGTACAGTGGTATATGGAGGCAAAGTATTGGCCGTTTATCCTGGTGTTTATGAATCTATGGAAAACAACCGGATACAGTACGGTGGTTTATCTCGCAAGCATTACCGGTATTGATCCGTCTTTATATGAAGCGGCAGTAGTGGATGGGGCTACAAAATGGCAGCAGGTGAAGAATATAACGCTTCCCAGCTTAAAGCCTATCGTAATTATGATGTTTATATTGAGTACAGGAAGAATCTTCTACTCCGACTTTGGCTTATTCTGGCAGGTAACCAGAGGAATACCGGCATCTTTATATAATGTATCGTCCACAATTGATACCTATGTATACAATGCATTGCTTTCGAACACTCCTATTGGCATGACATCTGCCGCGACTGTTTTTCAATCCGTCGCATGTTGCATTACGATTCTTATAGCAAATTGGGTTGTTAAAAAGATAGACAACGACTATGCAATTATTTAGGAGAAAAGTGAAAGAATTTAATCCTTTTACTTATGCACAAAAAAAGCTATGCCGAAATGGAGGAAAATTATGAAGAAAAAGGATAGTAGTCAGGAACGAAGTAAGCTAAATCGTATTAAAAAGCCTACGAATTTCCTGTTTAATATAATTTTTATTTTAGTTTCATTGATTTGTGTTATACCGTTTGTATTTGTTTTTATTATTTCAATTACTTCAGAAGCTTCCATTGCAAACAATGGCTACCAATTCTTCCCGTCGGAATTGTCAAGCAGTGCTTACAAATTCCTCTGGAACGAGAAAAAGGCAATTATTGATGCACTTGGAATTTCTGTTCTTGTTACGGTTGTAGGTACTGCTTTGGGTGTGATTTTAACCACTGCTTTGGGATATGTACTTTCCAGACCGCAGTATAAGCTGAAAGGCTTTTTAACCTGGATCGTATTTATACCAATGATATTTAACGGAGGTATGGTTGCATCCTATGTTGTGAATTCCAACATTCTTGGATTAAAGAACACGGTATGGGCTTTGATTCTGCCGCTTTTGGTTTCCTCATTTAATGTGGTTATCTGTAAGACCTTCTTTAAAACAACTGTACCGGATTCCATTATTGAATCCGCTAAGATTGATGGGGCAAGCCAGTTAAATATTTTTACAAGGATCGTGGTACCGATCTCAAAACCGGTTTTTGCGACGATCGGATTATTCCTTACGTTTGCTTATTGGAATGACTGGTTCCAGTCTTCCCTGTATATTACCAATGCAAAGCTATATTCCTTGCAGGCGTTATTGAATAATATGCAGAAAAATATTGAATACCTGGCAAATAACCCTACCGCAGGTCTTTCTTTACAGCAGTATAAAAGCATGATGCCTACCGAATCCGTTCGTATGGCGATTGCTGTAGTGATTGTATTACCGATTGCTTGTGCATATCCATTTTTCCAGAAATACTTTGTTACCGGTTTAACGATCGGTGCAGTAAAGGGCTGATGGATATTTAGAAAGAGAAAAACGATCAGCAGGATGGATCGTTCTTGGTACATGGTAAAAAAGCTTTACAGCAAGCTTTTTTATAAATAAAAAAAGATACAGGAGGTAATTATGAAAAAGAAACTTGTTGCATTACTATTGTTAGTAGTTATGCTGGGGGCTCTCGTTATCGGATGCGGTAAAAAGGCAGAGGAACCGAAGAACAACAACACTACTGATAATAAGGAAAACGAAACTAAGGGTAATGATGAAGTGGTAACACTCAAATGGATCATGGTTGGTAATGGTATGCCGACAAACTATGATGCATGGAAGAAACACATCAATGAATATCTTGCAGAGAAGATTGGTGTAAACATTGAGGTAGAGGTAGTAGCCTGGGGAGACTGGGATAACAGAAGAAATGTTATTGTTAACTCAGGTGAGTATTTTGATATCCTCTTCACGGACTCTGGAAGATATCTTAGTGAGGTTGATTTAGGAGCTTTCTACGATATGACAGATTTAGTTCAGAAAAAGGCTCCCGATCTTTATAACTATATCCCTGCAGATTATTGGGATGCAGTTAAGGTTGACGGTAAAATCTATTCCGTTCCGACTTACAAAGATTCCTCAATGACGAATTATTTCGTTTGGGATACAGCAATTGCTGATAAGTACGATATTAATATTGATGAGAAACATACATTACAAAGCTTATCTGACGACTTAAAGAAAATTAAAGACGGCGAAGGAAAGCCACCTTTTATTCTTGACAAATTAGGTGCAAGTGCTATTTTAAGTGAATACGATGCTATGGGTGCTGAATTAGTACCTCTTGGTGTTCGAATTGATGACGAGTCCCGTACCGTTGTTAACGTTCTAAAAGAAGATCAGATTATGAGAGATCTGAAGACATTACATGAATGGTATAAGGAAGGTATCATCAATGCAGATGCTCCTACCTTAGCAGAGGTTCCGAAATACCGTATGTGCTTTATCGCACAGGGATGGCCTTCCGCAGCAAAGACAACTTGGGGTCCGAACATGGGCGCTGATGCAAAAGCAGTTGAATATATCGCACCGATCGTATCCAACAGTACCGTACGTGGTTCCTTAAATGCAATCTACTCCGGTTGCAAACACCCGGATAAAGCTATGGAATTCTTACAGCTTGTGAATATGGATCCTTATGTAAGAGATGCATTCTACTATGGCTTGGAAGGTGAAAACTTCAATTACACCGAGGATGGTAAAGTAGATAAATTAAACAGCGAATGGAACATGGCTGGTTATACACAGGGAACGTTCTTTAATGTAACCCAGTTAGCAGACGAAGAGTTCAATCAATGGGATGAAGTTAAGGAATTAAATACGAAAGCAAAGGGTTCCGTACTTCTAGGATTTGACTTGGATCAAACTAATATTCAGAATGAATTGGCTAACTGCCGTGAAATCTGGAATAAGTACAAGTCAGAAGTGCTGACCGGTGCAAGAGATGCAGAAGAAATTGTGAATACGGTTACAAAAGAATTAGAAGATGCCGGATTTAACAAGATCATGGAAGAAGCACAAAAACAGATCAACGAACAATTTAAGTAAAAGTAAATACATAACATTATGGGGAACGGAAAGGTTCTCCATAATGTTATATATTATTGGAGGAAAATATGGCAAACAAAATTATTGGAAATTCGCTGCAGAATATCCCCTGGCAGGAAAAACCGGAAGGCTATATGGAACCGGTTTGGCGTTACAGCAGCAATCCAATCATAGATAGGCATGCAACGAAGAGATCCAACAGTGTTTTCAACAGTGCTGTAATTCCCTTTGAAGGTAAATTTGCCGGGGTATTCCGGTGTGACAGCAAATCCATCAGCATGGATATTTTTGCCGGCTTTAGTGATGATGGTATTCATTGGACCATCAATGAAACACCGATTCAATTCGAAGGTGCGGATAAGGAAATTCTTAAGAGAGAATATCGATATGACCCACGGGTATGCTACATTGAGGACCGATACTATATTACCTGGTGCAATGGTTACCATGGACCTACCATCGGGATTGCATATACCTTTGATTTTCAGAAGTTCTATCAATTAGAGAATGCGTTCCTTCCATATAACCGAAACGGAGTATTATTCCCAAGAAAAATCAATGGTTTGTATGCAATGCTAAGCAGACCAAGCGATACGGGACATACCCCTTTTGGCGATATCTTCTACAGCCAGAGCCCTGATCTTGAGTATTGGGGACATCACCGTTATGTAATGGGTACGGTGAAAGGGGACGCGTCAGCATGGCAGTCAACAAAAATCGGTCCGGGTCCGATCCCGATCGAAACGGAGGAAGGCTGGTTACTTATTTATCATGGTGTTATTAATACCTGCAACGGTTTTGTATACCGAATGGGTTCAGCTCTGCTGGACATTGATCAGCCGTGGAAGGTAATCTTAAGGTCGAAGGATTATATCCTTGCACCGCATGAATTATACGAATGTATCGGAGATGTGCCGAATGTCACCTTCCCTTGCGCAACCCTGACAGATGCAGATACCGGCCGTATTGCGATCTATTATGGATGCGCAGATACCGTTACCGGTCTGGCATTTACTACGGTAGAAGAATTAATGAATCACATGAAAGAGAATCCGCTTTAAGATATAATTTACTGGAAAACAATTCATAGATGATTTACTATATAGTTAATCGATAACCAAGCTGCAATACTTATAGAATGTGTCTAATGCATATGCGCAAATGCATTTGCATTCGTATCCGAAATTCATTCTATATTTCATTTGCAGCAAAAAATATATTATTAAATGGAGAAATCGTATGGAATATATTGATAAGCGAATTGGCGTTATATGTGACCAACTAAAGAAATTATCTGTTGTACAAAGGATTCCAGTGGAAAACCTGATGTATAAGAAGGGAAACTATATTCATCCTGAGGATGCGGATGCTGCTTCGGAAAGCTTTGAACCTTTTGACAGCAAAACCATGCATTGGTATGGTCCGGATGAGCACTACTGGTTCCGTGCGGATTTTACGGTTCCCGAAAAATTGAATAATAAGCCTATGTGGATGCACGTGAAAACTCAGATTGAGGATTGGGATGATGCAAAGAATCCGCAATTCCTTCTGTTTGTAAATAATGCTGCAACACAGGGCATTGATATGCATCATAGAGAAGTACTTCTCACAGAATCTGCGAAGGCAAACGATACCTACCGCTTAGATCTGCAATCCTATACCGGAATCCTTCATTCGGAGTTTAATCTATTCGTGGAGATGCTGGAGATTGATCCAAAGATCCGGCAATTATATTACGACTTAAAAGTGCCGCTGGAAGCATTCCCCCGTATGGATAAAGAAGACAGGAATCGCATGGAAATTGAGGCCATATTAAATAATACGATTAACTATCTGGATCTAAGAAATCCTTACTCCAAAGAATTCTATGATTCCTTAGAGAAAGCGCTTGCTTATATAAAGAAAGCACTTTACGAAGATAAGGCAGGATACAGCGATGTCATAGCAACCTGTATCGGACATACCCATATTGACGTTGCCTGGTGGTGGACGGTAGAGCAGACCAGAGAAAAGGTTGGAAGAAGCTTTGCAACGGTACTTAAGCTAATGGACGAATACCCGAATTATAAGTTTATGTCCAGCCAGCCGCAGCTCTATTATTTCCTTAAGGAAAGATATCCGGAGCTTTATGCACGCTTAAAAGAACGTGTGAAGGAAGGCCGCTGGGAGCCGGAAGGCGGAATGTGGGTTGAGGCAGATTGTAACCTAACCTCCGGGGAATCCTTAGTTCGCCAGTTTATCCATGGAAAACGATTCTTTAAAGAAGAGTTCGGCGTGGACAACCGGATATTATGGCTTCCCGATGTATTCGGATATTCCGGAGCCCTGCCTCAGATTATGAAAAAGTCCGGAATTGATTATTTTATGACGACCAAGTTATCCTGGAATCAGATCAATAAGGTACCCTATGATACGTTACAATGGAAAGGAATCGACGGCTCGGAAGTATTTACCCACTTTATCTCTACTCTTGGAGTAGGGCAGGATACGAAGAACTTCTTTACTACCTATAATGGTATGCTTCATCCGGATGCAATCATGGGTGGCTGGATGCGCTATCAAAATAAGGATATCAATAATGATATCTTAATCTCCTATGGCTACGGAGACGGAGGCGGCGGTCCAACCAGAGAGATGCTCGAGACATCCAAACGCATGGAGAAGGGAGTTCAAGGCATACCGAAGGTTCGTCAGGAATTCGCAGGAACCTATTTCAGGGAATTAGAGCAGCGTGTGAAGGATCATAAGCGGCTTCCGGTTTGGGAAGGCGAGTTCTATTTTGAATACCACCGCGGAACCTATACCTCCATGGCCCGGAACAAACGTTCCAACCGTAAGAGCGAACTGCTTCTGATGGATCTGGAATTATTGTCCGTGCTTGCGGGGAACAAAGCAAAAATAGCTTATCCTGCCAAAGAGTTGGAAAAGTTGTGGAAGAAGGTTCTGATCAATCAATTCCATGATATCCTTCCCGGCAGCTCCATTCATGAGGTTTATGAGGTGACGAAGAAGGAATACAGTGAGCTGAAGGAAGAAGCAACCGCACTGTTACAGGAAAGATTAGATGCTGTAGCCGGTTCCGGTAATGGAATAACAGTTTACAATACCCTTGGATTTGACCGGGATGATATCGTTTCTCTTGGCGATGTCAAGGCAGCCGGCTTAAAGGACGAGGAAGGTGGAATCTACCCGGTTCAGCAGACCAAAGAGGGAGCAATCGCTTATGTGAAAGGCATTCCTTCCAAGGGATATCGGACCTATGAAATTGTAGAAGCAGGTGCAAAGGAAGAGACACCATTTACCTTAAAGGGCGATACCAGCCTCGAAACACCGTTCTATAAGATAACGCTTGATGAGAATGGCTTATTTACCTCGATCTATGATAAAGAAAATGACCGAGAAGTGCTTCAGGCAGGCAAACGTGCGAACCTGCTCCGTATGTATGAGGACAAACCGATGTACTATGATAACTGGGATATCGATATGTACTATACGGAGAAATATTGGGACGCAGAGCAGGTTACAAGAATGGAATGGACTGAAGTGGGCAACCTGCGTGCTACTCTTGAAATTGACCGCAAGATTAGTAATTCCGTAATTAAGCAAAAGATTTACTTCTACGCGGATTCCAGAAGAATCGAGTTTGCAACCTATGTCGACTGGAAGGAGCATCAGCATCTGCTGAAAGTGCATTTCCCGGTAAATATTCATTCCGATGAAGCAACCTTTGATATCCAGTTCGGTAATGTGACAAGAAAGATTCATACAAACACAAGCTGGGATATGGCAAGATTCGAAAGCTGCGGACAGAAATGGATCGATATGTCGGAGGGACATTACGGTGTCAGCCTGTTAAATGATTGTAAATATGGTCATTCTGTAAAGGACGGCAATATGGCAATCACCTTAATCAAGTCCGGTATTCAGCCGAATCCGATGACCGACTATGAGGAGCATTACTTCACCTATGCACTGTATCCGCATGCCGAGAATTGGCGCGCCGGCGGTACCGTTCGGGAAGCGTATAAGCTGAACCAGCCGGCCTACGCAGTACAGGGAGGAACTCCGGGAACAGGATATTCCTTTGCATCGGTTGACAGAAAGAACGTTGTTATGGAAACGATTAAGGAAGCAGAGGATGGCTCCGGAATCATTATCCGTATGTATGAGAGTGAAAATGCACTGACAAAGGCTCATATCCGGCTTGGAATCAAGGCTTCTTCCATTGTGGAGTGCAACCTGATCGAAGAGGAAGGCGAGAGCATACCGGCTGTCGGAGACGGATTTGATATTGAGATTAAACCTTATGAGATCAAGACGTATAAGGTACGTATGTAATAGAAGAGTGTACGAAAGAATGGAGGATTTATTATGTATTTATTACCAGTTCCGCAGGAAATAAAGAAGAATGATAAATTGTTTACACTGCATTACAATGATGCGATCGTGATTGATGAAAACTGTGAATTAGCTGTAAACCATTATGCAAAGATAGTAAAGGATATCGTCTTTCAATATACTGGGTTCTCNNCTCCCGATTATCCGGGGGGAAGCCTCCCGGAGCGGAATCCGCTTAATGCAGAATGCATCCTTAGGTGAAGAGGAATATATACTGACCATTGACAGCGGCAGTGTAACCATGGAAGGCGGAAGCAAAGCAGCCGTTCTCTATGGAGTTCAGACCTTACGTCAGATCATAAGTCAGAAAGGTGCCGTGCTGCCCGGTCTGGTAATTCGGGATTATCCGGATATCAAGAACCGCGGCTTCTATCACGATGCCACGAGAGGTAGAATTCCTACCTTATCCTATCTAAAAAGCTTAGCGGATAAATTAAGCTATTATAAATTGAATCAGCTGCAGCTCTATATTGAGCATAGCTTTCTTTTTAAAGATTTTAGTGAGGTATGGAGGGATGATACTCCGTTAACCGCAGAAGAGATTATGGAGCTGGATGACTACTGTGCAAAGCTGAATATCGAGCTGGTGCCTTCCCTTTCCTCCTTTGGTCATCTGTATAAATTGCTGAGTACCAAGACCTATGCCCATCTGTGTGAGCTTCCGGATTCGGATAAGATGCCGTTTGGCTTAATCGCAAGGATGGGACATCATACGATTGATACAACGAACGAGGAAAGCTTCGCGTTAATTACCGGGATGATAGCGGAATTTATGCCGCTGTTCCGGTCAAAGCATTTTAATCTTTGTGCAGACGAAACCTTTGATCTTGGAAAAGGCAGAAGCAAAGAACGGGCAGAGGAGATCGGCACACAGCGTTTGTATGTAGATTTTCTTGAGAAGCTTAGTAAATTTGTGATTTCCAAGGGCAGAATTCCAATGTTCTGGGGAGATATCATATCCAGATTCCCGGAGGCAATTAGGGAGTTACCGAAGGAGTCTATTTGTTTAAACTGGGGCTATGCTCCGGAGCAGAGAGAAGAAGATACCCAAATGTTAGCAAAAGTGGGAGCAACCCAATATCTTTGTCCCGGTGTGGGCGGATGGAATCAGTTTATTAACTTAATTGAGTCCTCTTACAGGAATATAACACGGATGTGCTCTTACGCTCATAAGTATAATGCAATTGGCGTCCTGAATACCGATTGGGGTGATTTTGGACATGTCAATCATCCGGAGTTTTCAACCACAGGTCTGATCTACGGAGCAACATTTTCCTGGAACAAGAAGGAGATCCCCTTCGAGGAAATAAATAAACAGATCTCCACACTTGCGTATACGGACCGGACAGAACATTTCGTTTCTATCGTTGCAGAAATGGCGACGAAGAGCGTCATGGACTGGAGGAACGTGATCGAATATATGGAGCTGCATACGGGAGGTTCCGCAGGAGAAGATGACATTAAGAAGTCCTTCCTAAAGCTGGATCTAAGTAAGGCACAGAAAGCAAATCAAATCTTAGCGGAGAAGAGCCAGGAACTGTATCAGGTGATTGCGTCCATGGATACCAGCAAGCGCAGTCTTGTGAAGCCTTATCTGGTCGCTGCAGAGGGAATGAGCCTGTGGAACAGCATAGGTGCGACCATAGATCAAAGGGTATACCACAGAGAGAACCCGGCTGCGGAGGATCCATGTAAGCTGGCAGTCGATTTGGAATACTGGTTCTATGAATTTAAAGAGGTTTGGCGCAGCGTCAGCAAGGAATCGGAGCTGTTCCATCTTCAGAATGTGATTAACTGGTATGCGGATTATTTGAGAGAGATTTGATTAACTTCATCAATTTGCACAATTAATGTATTGATAAGTAATAGGAAACATATTTCATTCGCAACACGTTGTTCCACAAAGTATTGCACAAAACGCAATACTTGGATTGAAGTACGTAATGGTACATAAGA
>DOWG01000091.1:15957-21988 GCA_003519685.1 Lachnospiraceae bacterium | reverse complement strand
ATCAATATCAACGTCTTATTTTGACGGAGAAGATGGGATTTGAACCCATGCGCCGGGGAACTCCCGACCTACCGCATTTCGAGTGCGGACCCTTCAGCCTCTTGGGTACTTCTCCATATTTTATTATAAACGGCACGAATTCTAATTTATCTTTTGAATACGGCCCGTTTCCACATTTTAACAGACTTCCACGGTTTATCCTTTTATTCCTTTTTACTGAAGGTAATCAGGAGCAGCTCAACGCCAATCTGATCTATCATTCTTCCGCTCTTTACCTGCTCTTCCACATCCGCCGCAAACTCTAATGCTTGTTTCAAACGGGAGACAGTAAAATTTCTTGCCTGCGCTGTATATTTTCTTACTGCGAACGGAGGTACTCCGACTTTCCCTGCAATTTCTGCTCCGGCATGTCCCTTGGCAGTCAAATCCTTAATCTGAAGCAGGATATTAAAATGCCTGGTAATCAGATATAAAATGGACATTGGCTTTTCTCTCACGGATAGTAGATCATAATATAATGAAAGCGCTTTATTCTGCTGCTTGGAACCAATGGCATCTATCATTTGGAATATTTTCCCCGTGATCTGTGTGGTAACTACAGCGTCAATATCCTCCGTTGTTACTACGGTATGATTCATTGTATAGCCGATGATCTTTTCAACCTCATTTTGGATATTCTCCATATCGGAACCGATTTTATCAAGCAGGTATGTCATGGTGCTCTCGGTTATCTTCTTTCCTGCCTGTTCTAATAGGGATGCGGCAAATAGTTTGAGGTTTCTCTCATCTAAGCCGTTCATTTCGGAAACCGTACCACGATCTTTCACAAGCTTATATAGCTTATTGCGTTTATCAATCTCTGTCTCAACAAAGATTACGATTGTGCTGTCTGGCATACCGGATAGCATTGTGCTAAGTTCATTCTGTGATTTAAACAATCCACTGTTTTCAATAATAACCAATCTTCTGTCGCTAAAAAACGGAAGGGTTTGTACAACCTCGGTTACCTTTTTTAAATCAATCTCTTTGCCTTCAAAATAAGAATAATTCATTCCATCGGTATCGCCAAGGATGGCATCTTTTAATTTATCACGATAGAGCTTTTTAAGATATTCTTCTGTACCATATAATAGATAGAATGGTTTATAGCTTCCCAACTTAATATGCTCTTTGATAACTTTCATAATAAATCGTTCTCCCATCTTTCTCGAACATTGTCTATTCTACCTAATTTTTGAGGAATATGCAAGTAGAACTTTTATTCTTTTAATCTATTGTTCCAAAACGGCTGAGTGGAGTGATACGAAAAATCACCTTGCCGCCGATATTTTTCTTAGATACATTTCCAACATATTTATCTCTGCTGTCTTTACTTATATTGCGGTTATCTCCCATTACAAAATATTCGTCTTCTCCCAAAGTAATCGGCCTGGCAGCTCTTCCGGGATCTGCAATCGGTTCCTTCCCGTAATGTTCTTCGAGGATTTCCCCATTGATATAGATATCACTGCCAATGATTTGTATCGTTTCTCCGGGCATACCAATAATTCTTTTTACATAATACTCCGCATTATCACGGCCGTATGGATAAAACACAATAATATCGAAACGGTCCGGCTTTTTAAATCGATAGGATATTTTTTCTACATATAGATTCTCCCCATCCTTTAATGTATCGGCCATAGAGGATCCGTCAACGATCGTCCGCTGAATAACATAGTTCGGCAAAATGTAGATACAGGCGAAAATCAAAACGGCATAGAATAGTACATCAAATATTAAACCTTTTATATTATCTTTAGCATCATTTCGAGGCGGCTTCTCCACCATTGTGATATCAGGCTCTTGTTTTTCTAATGAATCTTCATTCAAAGACATGTCTACAACGTTTCCTTTCTTTTTTCTTCACCCGATAACCTTCTTACAAGATAAAGCACTTCCATATCATAAATATATGAAAGTGCTCACAAATCGTTATTAAGAAAACTGGTTGCTACTCATTTATCGAATTTTCATCATCCGTTATAATTTTAACCTTTGATTCATATAGTTCCTCGACTGCAATAGATAACGGCTTATTACTTTCTACTTCAACGAGGGGTTCCGCACCATCGATAAGTTGTCTGGCACGCTTTGCGGTTGCAAGAACGATTGAATATCTACTATTAACTACCGGTTGTTCGCCCGGTTCGACCTCGCTATTAACTACTTGCATTAAATCAGTGTATGATGGATGTAACATGTTTCATTTCTCCTTCCTTTGGATGGTTACCATTTATCTGAATATTCTGTCAATAAACTGCGTTTAATGGGCTTCAGCTGTCAAGCCCTTCTTTTTGATTTACCCTGCACGCTATTGTCTCCGGTAACAAAGCAGACAATACCAGATGACCGCTCTCCGTTACAATGACCGCCCTTGTCTTTCTTCCACAGGTTGCATCAATTGCCATACCTGCATCCTTGGCCCCCTGCACCATCCGTTTGATCGGCGCAGCATCCGGGCTGATAATACCTATTATTTTACCGGAATTCACTATATTTCCAAAACCTACATTAATAAACTTATTCAAAGTTATTCCTCATTTCGATAACTTCTATTCGATATTTTGAATTTGTTCCCTGACTTTTTCGATTTCAGTCTTTAAATCGATCGCTTTATTGGTAACCTCCAGATCATTTGCCTTCGATAGAATTGTATTTGCTTCACGATTCATCTCCTGAGCAATAAAATCCAGCTTTCTGCCTACACTATCACTATCGTTTAATGTTTCTTTCATATTCTTAATATGGCTCTTAAGTCGGACCGTCTCTTCGTCAACACAGATCCGATCGGCATAAATGGTTATTTCCGTAGCAAGAATTCCCTCATCAATCTGTTTATCTCCCAGAAGTTCATTGACCTTATCCGTTAATTTATTACGATATTCGGCGATGATCTGTGGTGACCGTTCCTCAATAAAGTTCACCAGCTCCAGCATACCATCCATCTTCGCAACGATATCCTGCTTCAGGTTTTCCCCTTCCACAATTCTGGCTTCAACAAATTGTTTTGTTGCCGTACTTACTGCTTTCTCAATGAGACTCCACAATTCTTCTTCGTCAATGGTTTGTTCCTCTAAAGTAAATACTTCCGGAAATCTTGATAAGGAAGAGACCTGGATATCATTTTCAATTCCAAAGTCTTTGCTCATTTTCACCAGACCAGTATAATACTCTCTGGCCAAATCTGCATTGTATTTTACACATACATTGTTTTCTGTATAATCTTCATATGTAATAAAGACATCTATTTTTCCGCGGCCAATGGATTGCTTAAGCAAATTACGAATTGCCGCTTCAAATATGCTTAACTTTTTGGGCATTTTAATCGTAATGTCACAATAGCGGTGGTTCACAGACTTCATTTCTACCGTGATTTTACGGTCTTCATCCGCGATTTCACATCTTCCAAAGCCTGTCATACTTTTTAGCATAGAATACACACTCTCTCAATTATGTTTATTTGGTGGTATACCACCGTCATCCATGGCAAGTAAATTCTAACAAGATAATTCTATTACAGGAAAATTCACCTGAATACTGCTGAATTTATCTTACATACCATATACATCTGTTACTGTTCACACCCGGGCAAAGTCTATAATATGATTTCGACAAATGATGTCCAATAAGGAGTATTTGCATTCNNCGGATATATTTGACGAAATCATAACATGGTATACATGGTGGGTGTGAATAGTAACATACATCTTGCATACGTATACATTTTACATTCATTTATTATAAATGATATGAGGAAACAAGTCAATATGCAGTTAAACCGATATTAATAAAGGATTATATCCTGCTCTCCTTAATACCTTTTCCCACACGGCAGCCTCATCAAGATCGTTAAATCTGCCTACATGCACGGCGTAGAATTCTCCCTGTCGAACAACATCCGAATCAAATCCATTATAAAATAATTGCTCCTGATATCGAAGAGCATTTTCATTCGTCCGAAACAGCCCTATTTGAATTCGATAGTAGTAATTCGGTTCTGTAGAATTTGATTCGGTCTGATTCAATTCTCTCTGAATCGGTTCTTTTCCTTTGTTTTTTTCACCCGTGTCGGTCATATCATTTCTGTAATAAAACCGGTTGCTGTCATACGCATTTTCAGAATTATTCCTATCATATAGATCTTCCATTATTTCTGCATCCTCCCGATATGAAGTATAAAACACACCCTTGCTGTTACCATTGAACTGGATCTGAAAGGTTTCTAAAATGCCTGCCGCAATAGCCCATGCCAATTCTCGAGATCTGGTATCGAATTCCTGACTGCATGCTTCTGCGTTGATTTGTCCTACCATCTGTATTAAAATTGGTATATTAAGTCTGGTAAATATCGCTGTTTCCGATTGAAACTTAATTATTCCATGCGTCTTAAAATGATATCTGGAAAGATAGCAGTTAATACTTTCAGCAATCTTTCTTGCCAAATCGCCGCAATCACAAACCAAGGATCCCGTACCTTCCTGTGCACCGTTACTATGCCCGGAATAACGCTGAAAGGAAATTATGACATCCGGTTTTATTTCATATGCTATCTCTGCTTTTTCTGCCCATGATGTTTTCTGACCCTTCGTTCCTATATAGATAACTTCCACGCCATATTGCGTTAATATATCCCCCACAGCCAATGCAGTTCTTAAAATATCTTTCTTATCCATTCTGTTTTCATACTCTTCTTCGCAGACGTTTCCGCCATGGTCCGCGTCCAGCATGATACGCAACATAATATTCACCTCATAATATCATGTTTATTTATTCTATTATATGATATGAGGTTTCGTTCATTACTCCTTACAGAATGTATCAGGCTATACCGCCCTGATAGTATACGACGGGTTTATGCGCCCGAACAAAATACAAAAATTCCTGTATGAATCAGAGAATATCTCATACAGGAATTACAGAACTATTATTTCATTAACTGATATGGTTGATACTTTTATCCTTTCCGGTACAGCTATCGGTTTACTCTATGAACATCGGTGTGGAAAGATATCTTTCACCGGTATCCGGAAATAGTACAACAATCGTCTTGCCTGCATTTTCCGGCCGTTTTGCCAACTTGGTTGCGGCCCATAAAGCTGCACCGGAGGAGATGCCGACCAGAACGCCTTCTTTTTTTACAATTTCCCGACATGTTTCAAAGGCATCTTCATTGCTGACGGCAATAACTTCATTATAAATCTTTGTGTTTAATGTTTTCGGTACAAAACCGGCCCCAATCCCCTGAATCTTATGAGGTCCTCCATGACCCTGGGATAAAACCGGAGAATCCGCCGGCTCTACTGCAACGATTTGTATATCCGGATTCTTAGATTTTAAATACGCTCCCACTCCGGAGATGGTACCGCCGGTACCTATACCTGCAACAAAGATATCCACTTTTCCATCCGTATCGTTCCATATCTCAGGACCGGTTGTTTCTTCATGTACCTTGGGATTGTTTTGATTTTCAAATTGGGAAGGCATAAAACTGTTTGGGGTTTCCTTTGTAATCTGCTCTGCTTTCTCAATAGCACCTTTCATCCCTTTGGCTCCATCGGTTAATACCAGCTCTGCGCCATAAGCTTTCATCAGATTTCTGCGCTCGATACTCATTGTTTCCGGCATCGTAATAATTAATTTAAGTCCATAGCTTGCACATACGCTGGCAAGACCTATCCCGGTATTGCCGCTGGTTGGTTCTACAATTGTCGTTTCTTGATTGATCTCACCATTCTTCATTGCTTCTTCAATCATTTTCCTTGCAACACGGTCCTTTACACTTCCTGCAGGGTTAAAATACTCCAATTTTGCAACAATTGTTGACTCCAGCTGATGGCTCTCATTATAATTCGTCAGCTCCAATAAAGGTGTATTGCCAATAAGCTCCGTAATTTTCTTCTTGATTTTTGCCATAAACAAATCTCCTTCCATAAATTATGTTGTATTACTTTTTCCTTTTTGATGCAGCTTCTTTGGAGTATTACTTATG
>DOWG01000091.1:6559-15862 GCA_003519685.1 Lachnospiraceae bacterium | reverse complement strand
TACCAATATAACTCCCAATCCTTGTGAAGCCTTGTTAATGCTTCCATATAAAAATAATCTCCCCAGGAATTACATTCATCAACGCCTTTATGTTCACAGGTGTTATATGGACTTTTATTCGAGTAGGTGCTGTGAAAAACCAGACCATTGGAGGTCTTTGCATCCTTCACGGCATAGCTGTCATATAAGGACTTCATGATCTTTTTCGCTAGCGATGTATATTGCTTTTTCTCCTGCTCCTCCAGATATTTTGCCATCTCAAGCATTCCGCACACTGCAATTGATGCTGACGAACTGTCTCTTGGCTCACCGGATCCGTCCGTAAATTCCAGATCCCAATAGGGAACCAAATCGGAAGGTAAATGTTCTAAATAGTATTCTGTCACTTTTCGGAAGAGCGTAATCAGACTGCTGTCTCTGGTATACCGATAGCTTAATGCTAAACCATAGATTCCCCATGCCTGTCCCCTTGCCCAGGCGGATCCATCACGATACCCCTGACAGGTAGCTTCATGATCCGGCTTTCCGGTCTTGATGTCAAAGAAAAATGTATGCCAGGTGGAATAGCGCAGGCCTTACCCTCCCTGCAGGTGTTATGCCACTCTGCCTATGAAAACGCAACACAGGGGCAAACAGGCGGGTACATGAGCGCCCGTTGGCTTGACTGTTTACCGCTGTCCGCAGCCGGGGGTATGTTCAGTGTGAACCTCCGGGGAGGGCTGATGCCAAGCTTTTCGGCATCGTATTTGGATTTGGGTTAGAGCCAGGGAAGATGAAAGAACCGCACCATTCTTCGTGAACGGTGCGGTTCTTTTTACAGGATATTCACATCACATATGAAACTGCTGCCCATGGCTTTGCAGTTTCTCATGCTCCGGCCTCTGCCCATCCAGTTTCATAAGTTTCTCAATGCTGTAATCAATGATTTTTGCCTTTCGTTCTGAGATCATCACAGTATAAAACTCCTTTTGTATTGGAAGCAGTGTCGGCGTTTCATTGATAATCGTGCTTATTTTCTCCATATCAATCCATGCGGAAACTCTTTTCAGCGCCGCCGTGCAGTCCGGATTTTTCAGAAAAGAGATAAATTCAAAGTAGGAAATCTTCTTTCCATCTTCCTCAATGGACGAGGCGGGGAAGACATAGACACGTCTGTCAATCTCATCCTCACTATTCAGTACAGCCTCCATATCCTTGGCTGCAAGCTGCGGATAAAGACAGGAGCCGCAATCGTAAACGGGAGCAATTTCCGCTGTTTTAGACTGTTCATTTACCAGAATACCCCAGTTGCCATTATGTCTGTCAAAATTGCCAAGCAGGGCATCGGCAATAAACATATCCCAAAAAAAATCCCGAAGCTGATCCGACGGCAGAAGCGTCTGCTCGTCTATTGCCTGTATGATGGAGGAAAGTTCCTTGCCATATCCATTCTGTTCACTGCTGATACAGGTATTCTTCAGATGCGCAAACTCAATCAGTCTTTTGCCGCCCTCGGTAAAATCTCCGCAGGCCACTACTACTTTTTCTTTCCCCCGTGAATCAGTATAGGTGCCGAGCAGGGTTTCCTGAGTTTTGAACCCGAGGGATGCAAAGATATGACAGGCGAGGTATTCACTGATACATCCGTTGGTGTAACTCATAGCTTTATTGCGGCTTGGGACAGGCGGGAATTTAAGCATATAGCTATTTCCCTCATAAAGAATATTAATTTTATTCCCATTGGCTCCGCCGTAGGCTCTGAATTTATTTACTTCACACGATGTAAAATCAATCATTGATACCATCCTCCTTTCCCTCGGTGCCAAGATATTTTGCACGCAGATAGCCTGCCTGTTCCTCCGTAATTAAGCCAGCCCAAAGATCGGCATTAATGGCTCCATATAACTCATTCCACAGGCAGTCAAGATATAACACCTGTTCCTTTTCTCCTTGTAAATAGTCTTTAATTGCTTTTTGTATGCTTTCTGACAGTCCGGTTTCCAGGTAAGTTTTTTCGTCTGGTGTCCCGGAGGCTGTGCTTTTTTCCGGCTCTGTTTCCAGTGCCAGCAGTTCCTCAATGGACAGGCCAAGTGCTTTGGACAATTTGGAAAGTGTTCCCGCACCACACCGGTCCAGATGAGTTTTACCAGAATAAATATCTGCGAGAGTTGCCCATGGAATCCCGCTGATTTTCGATAAACGATAACGGGATATTTTCATATCCTGCAAAATCTGTTGTATTGTCATTTTCATCACCTGCATCCATTATATCGGTGTCCCGATACACTGTCAAGGGATGTTATCGCACGGGATGCAAGTGGGTTCAAGGACAGTACCACCGATGTCACCGCATCTTCTTATTCATAAGGTTGAGCCATTGCATCTTCGTTATGACGCAACGACTCGTAGTTCGTTTGGGCTTCGAAAATGCCTTTTATTTTAGTAAGGTATTTAAAAAGGTGGAGGGCTGTTCTCCCAGGGATTTCATGCAAAATCATTGATTTGATATAACAACGGCTGCTTATATTTGATTTGAGACTCATATCATAGGATGAATCTAATTAATGAAACGTTTTCATGATCTTGCTGCTCCATCAGGAAATGCAGGGAAAGCCCTGCATTTTCCGATGGAGCTCTTATTTTTCCGATAACTTGTTCACGCTGAATAAAGCTTTGTCGGGCGCAGTTACCGCATCAATGCCTTCAAATAGTTTACAGCATCCTCTATATCCCGTTCCGGATTTTTACCTACTTCCCTCTCGACTGTCAGAAAGCCTTCATAACCGATCTGGGAAAGAGCTTTCATATATGCCGCAAAATCAACATTTCCTTGTCCTAAAGGCTTCTCTGCAAAGTAATCCTCTAGTCTTAAATCGCCAATACCGCCCTCGGCAAAAAAATCATATATTATCTGTGGGCCCGTTTTTTTCAGCATGATTCCGTCTTTTGCATGAGTATGTACGATATAATTCTTTAATGTTATTACTGCTTTCACAGGGTCATCACCGGTAACCATTACTAAATTTGCCGGGTCCAGATTTACTCCGACACCATTACTGTCAAGGCTGTCTAAAAACTCTTTTAGAGTCTCAGACCTTTCCGGACCGGTTTCAATCGCGAAGGTTGCACCCATACGATCACCAAAAGTACCTAATTCCTCGCACGCATCCTGAAGGACCCCGTATCTGGAATTGGTTTCGTCCTCAGGAATAACACCGATATGGGTCGTAACCACATTGGCTTCCAAATCCTTCGCAAGCTCCATAATTCTTTTGGATTTTTCAATCTTCCAGGCATTCTCTTCCGGAATGGTAAATCCATGTCCTCCCAGATCGCCGCAGAGTGCGGAAACAACAAGCCCATTTGATTTGATATAATCAAGCAGATCCTTTCTTTGACTTTTGTTCAAATTATCCGGATCCATACTGCCATCTACCGCATAGATCTGTATGCCATCTGCTCCTACCTCTTTGGCCTTCTTAATCCCGGCTCTCAGACCGAGCTTAAAGGAATCAACCATAACTCCGATTTTATTTGAATACATAATTCTCCTCATTTCTGCGCTGCCTTTTGCGCATTATCTACTTGATGCAGCCTGCGGAATTTCATACTGCTATTGTTTCTATTTCAACCTACATACCTGCTTAATGTATTGCATGCTTTGTGTACGCAATACATTCCAGTGTTTCTTGGAATGGATCACCCATCCCTTCATACTCAATCGACAGATATCCTTCATAGCCATGATTCTTTAAGAAATTGATGATCTCTGAAACAGGCACATCACCTTTTCCTAAAACAACTCCTTGATATATACTGCCGTCGATTGCAGCGTAACCGTGTTTGTCATCTACCTTTTTGAAATCTTTTAAATGAAGGAAACCAATCTTGTCATTAAGATTTCTGACAGCATCCAACGAATTTTCATTTACTAGAAGAAAATTACCGATATCCGCATTGGATTTCAATGCTTTCGAGCCGACCCGTTCTAGTATTTTCTTTACCTGACTGGATTTTCCGGCAAGAAGCCCGTGGTTTTCGAGCACCATCGTAATACCCTTTTGCTCTGCCATAGGGGCTGCCTCCTGAAAGCATTCAACGATCCAGTCTTCTGCTGCATCAAATGATATGCCTTCTTTTTTATCTCCGCTGAACACCCGCAGCAGTCTGGTTCCAAGCTTAAGAGCAGTGTCCATGCTTTCTTTAATATACTCTACCTGCTCTTTTCTTTTCTCTCTGTCTGCAAGTACAAAGTCATTCGCGATAGAGTACGCGGATACTTCCATATCCAGTTCCTTAACTAATTCATTTATTTCGTTTATTTCCTCCTCACCGTTAAGGAAGCAGTCCAGCAACTCAACATACTTCACACCATTGTCATGGCAGTAATGAATAAAGTCAAATATAGATATCTCTTTGCTAAATAACTTTTCCTGAAGACACCATGCACTTACCGATAATTTCATAGAAACCTCCTGTTTATTTATTATAATATTACTTCATGCCCTGTTTCTGCGGATTGATAGATCGCATCAATTATTTTCATCAATTCCAGGCCGTCCTCGGCCGGGTTAATACATTTCGTCCCATCAGTGATACAACTTATAAAATGTTTTGTTTCTTCAATGAAATTATGTTCAAATCCGCTGCCATTCGGGTCTAGGATGGGTTTTGTATTCCTTAGGTAGTTATACCGGCTTTCATATAATTCAAATTCCGGTTCCATTTTTGCTCCTGCCTTATCTCCAAACAGTTCAAGATAAAGGGAATCTTCTTTTATATTCTGCACCCAGCTTGTTTCAAAGAACAGAGTCATTCCATTATCAAACTTAATTATGGAGGTAGCGCAGTCTTCCACATCGTTAAACTCACTGTAGTCCGCGGAGTTGTATTTCTGTATTCCTTTTACCTCCGGCCTCATTCCCATGCTGTTAAAGGTTGAAGCGGTAACCGATACCGCTTTCGGTTTACCGGAAAGATATCTTATCAGGTCAATCATATGTACACCGAGATCTATGACAGGACCACCGCCGGACCTTTTTTTGTCTGAAAACCATCCTCCGGGATTGCCCCATCTTCTAAGGCAGCCGGTCTTTGCATAATAGAGATTGCCCAGATCCCCGTTATCGATCATTTCCTTTAGCGCTATCGCATTTTCTCCGAATCTTCTGCAAAAGCCTACCATAAGAAGCTTTCCGGATTTTTTTGAAGCCTCTACCATTTCCTGTGCCTGTTTGGCATTTAAGGCAAGCGGTTTTTCACATAAGACATGCTTTCCTGCATTCAATGCAGCAATACTTGCGGGAGCATGGATATTATTCCATGTGGTTACGCTTACGGCATCCAGATCCTTCATTTTCAGCATTTCGTTGTAGTCGGTAAATACATTCGGGATATGATACCTTTTCGCAAATTCTTTCACACGCTCTTCATTAATGTCACAGGCTGCTACTACCTCAACATTTTCCAGGCGCGTATAGCCTGCCATATGCATGTTACTAATACTCCCTGTCCCTATAATTCCAATCTTCACCTTACCCATAAAAATTACCTCCATTCTGCCGCCTTAAGCGGCTTAAAATTTAGTAACAAAATACCATTATTCTCATACAGATTATCGAGTTTATTAAAATCAGTTGCTGGCTTTTCCCAGTTATGCAGCCTGTTAGTGACCGTTAACTTTTTATCGCCGTATCCTGTTATGCTGATTTTAGTGGAATCGTTTTGCAGAGGGAACTATGGAGACAGTAATACTATTGTATATCTATACCGTTATTCCTCCATTCGTTCCAGCATTCTCTCTTTTACAATTCTTCCATCCAATTCATTCGCCTTAATCCTNNGTGGGCTGAATCCGGACGGAAGACTGGGCTGTAAATGTAGAAGAAATACATCTTCCGGCCACAAGGAGATTATCTATATTTTCAGTCACCAGGCATCGGTAAGGAATTTCAAAATATTCTCCTTTTTTCATCGGAGCAATCTTCTTCTTATTCTCTTCCATAAGCCCGTGTATATCGATCGGATATGCGGTACTTGCTATGGCATCATCAAATTTTGCTCTGCCCGCATAATCCTCTTCGCTTAGTATGTACTTCCCTTTTATTCTTCTGGACTCCCGGATACCGGGCATCTCCGCCACGGACATAATAAAGCTTTCTTCAAATCCCGGCAGAGATATTTTTAAAAAGCGGTGCAGCCTCTTTATCATTTTTCTTCCGATAATGACAGCCTTGCTGATAGAATCAGGATTTAAAGCATCCTGTATTTTGGGTATCTCGGGACAGTTAAATGACATTACCCCCGGCATGCCCGGCACCGAAAATGCCTGAACATATCTGCCGTCATCAAACTCAATTACATGATCCTTAAGCCCTTGTTTAAAAACACCGCTTAATGGAGTTTCCCATTCCCATAATGAGGCAATCTCAACAAAAGGATACTTTAGTATATCCGGTTCACCAATCTCTTTTAAATAACTTTTCAGCTTTCCTATATTAATATTACCAACCATAAAACGTAGAGACATGGCCTGGTTGCTATGCGATATCTCCTCCCCGGTAAAGCATGGGACACCTGCATCATATGCAGCATCTGCGTCCCCGGTGCAGTCAATGAAGATTTTACCGCAGATAAGTGACAATCCAGACTTGTTATGAACGAGGATTCCTTTTATGTTGCCATCCTCCACCACAGTATCAATAAGCTCGGTATTGTACAGTATTTCACCGTTATAATCCGTGAAGATTTCTTCCAGGGTAAACTTCAGCATTTCGGTATTGAACCACCCATCATTTCCATAGGTATCATCCGCCGAATACCCTTCTTCCGCCATTTTTTTCATGATTACATCATTGATATAGGAACGTCCGATTCTACCGTCGATCCCATTCTGCATCATCGGAGTCACTTGTCCTCCGGATGCAGAACCGCCGAGGTAGGAATTTCTTTCCACAATCAGCGTGTGAGCGCCTTCCATGGCAGAAGCAATCGCAGCAGCCGAGCCTGCGGTTCCTCCGCCGATTACTATCACATCATAGGATTTCTTGCTTATTTCATATGATTTATGATATATACCGTTTTCCATATTTATAACCGCCTTCCTATCCTATTTTCCATGCTTCATACAATAATAAACAGCTCCGACCATTCCCGCATCATTCCCAAGCGTTGCTGCATCCAGTTTTAGTCCCTGGGCATAGGCCGGCATAATCCGGTTTACCACCTTCGTTCGCAGTGGATCTATGAAACGTTCTTTTTGTGCACTGACTCCGCCGCCGATCAAAACTACCTGCGGATTAAATATATGGATGATTCCGACCATTCCATCTGCAACATAACCAATCCACTGATCCAATATTTTATCAAGGCAGCTGTCTTTACCCGCAGCGTTAAATATGGTGCGCCCGTTTATCACGCCGTCACCGAACAAACTGCTCTTTAGCTTTCCTGTTTTGCATGCCCGTTTCACCATCTGAACGAGCGCCGTAACAGATGCATATTGCTCGTAACACCCGGTATTTCCGCAGCTGCATCTTTTTCCGTTATTCCGGATTTGGATATGACCAAGCTCACCGGCTCCACCGCCGGCTCCACATATTATTTCAGAATTTGCAATGATGCCGCCGCCAACCCCGGTCCCTATCGTTATAACGACCGCATCCGAAGCGCCTTTGGCACCGCCGATCCACTGTTCTGCCAATGCCGCACAGTTTGCATCATTCATGACCGTGACCGGACCGGAATATATCCTTTTTATATGATCCTTAATGCAGCAGCCTTCCCAGTTTTTGATATGCCCGGCTGCCCCGATAACCTTCCCCGCGTTTACATCAATCTGCCCGGTTGCCGAAATGCCCATTCCGAGTAAATCACTGTCCTTCACTCCATTTTCCTTCATAAAATAAGTCAGCTTCGTAACCACGGTATCTATAATCGGTGTAGCATAACCGTCAAAGGCAACATCATATGCCGATGCTTTACGGACGGTTCCTTTTTCATCAATAATACCTATTTTCACCTGTGTACCGCCGATATCTACTCCAATGTAATTCACTTTAATAAGCACGCCCTTTCTTAACAATCTGCAAACTTTGTGCCGCAGGCTCAATATTTGCAAAGCAAATTAATTTGCGTGTGAAAAATTCATTTTTCACACTAAGACCCTCCTCTCTGCTGCCGAAACCATGGCAATGCTTTTTTTAAAGAATTCCCATTTCTTTTATCCATGCAGATAATTGCTCTGCCATTTTCTCATGCTGTATCATCGACGGATGTCCGACCGCTCCTTCTCCGTCTTCGGCATCCGGCTTCCCAAACTTCATATAATAGAGCAGGCTGTCATGCTCCTCTTTTCTTAACGCTTCAACCGCTGCCTGGATTTCGTGATCTAAAAGATCTGTCATGGCTCCGGATGTACAAATGATCGCTTTCTTCCTATGAGTTAACCGCAGATATCTTATAAACTTCTGATATGCTTCAAAAAAAGCCTGTCTGCGTATACTATTATCCCTTGTGTAACTTGCATCGTTGGTTCCCAGATTAACCACAATAGCATCGCAGTTATCTATTTCATAATCATATTTCTCATTCGGAAACCAGCCTTTTTTCCTAAACAGGCCGTAATCCACATAAGGATACACCATCGGCACCAGCATACCTTCGTTCGGCTCTTCCACCTCCGGCGGAATCCAGCTTGATATAATTCCTATTCCGCTCCAGGCAACGATCGTAAAATCGCAGTCCAGCTTCCCGGCAGTCAAGGCACCATATGCCTTTAACGGGTTTTCCGTTCCTGTAGTGAATAGATCGCCAGGGTTTCCCTCATTGCCAAAACCGCAGGTTATAGAATCTCCGATAAACTCGATCCGTTTTTTCTTCGCTGCAGTTTTTTGAATACATGCATTTTCATCCAAGATAAATTTATTTATGGCGGTATAGGCATATTGATTCTCTGACAGCTTCACTATTCTGATAAGCACCTTCCCAGTTCTGCTGCTTTCCCATAGCCGGTATCTATGCTTTCCCTTTTTTAAATTAATCCGTTGATATGCGTTGTCCATATCGTCGACATAGATGCCGATCCATGCTTGAAAATCTTCTCCGCCGCCTTCTGACTCCAGATCTGCTTCCAGCAGCTTACCTGTGAATTCAAACTCGACATAACTTGCTGCATGCAATAAATACAGCGTTTGATCGCGGTACAATGTTCTGCCCAATAATCTTATGCTTAATTCTTCCGGAAAACATTCTTTTCTTCTCATCTCGCCAACTCCCTTTTATGCATAAATCAGTCTTGATTTGAGTGTCATAAGTCATATAAAA
>DOWG01000091.1:0-6520 GCA_003519685.1 Lachnospiraceae bacterium | reverse complement strand
GGCATACTGACATGGGTGATTTCTACCCGATCCGAAATAGACGCAAGGTATTCTTTCGTAAATGCATCCAGCTCTCTTTTCACCATCTCAGCCACAATCCCGTCTTCACCGCCTGCGTCAAAATACCCCAGCCCCATTTTCGTAATCTGATCCGTTACCTTACTCCTCACAAGNNTAACCTGCATCTTCAATAAATCTCTCGACCAGAAAATTTCTTCTCTGTCCGGTATCGCCAAAATGATAATCATAGACAGCCTGAGCCAGTGTCGTACCAAGAGTATTTCCATTGGTATTCCATCCGGCATAGGCACATACCTTCATCAAAATCTGATGCTTATCCAGCATATGGATGAGATCCAATTCACCGCCGTTGGCGTAAGCATTATCCGCAATTGCAATCCTTTTTCCGGCTTCCATCTGCCGTAAAATGTAGCGGAACATCTCCGGCATATTACGTTCCGCATTATAGTTTGGACTGATCGAGGGCTGTGTCCAGGCTTCCTCCATCCGGTCATCCGGTGCCGTAATGACTAAGATAACATCTGCCTTATCATCCGTCTCAACCTGCACACATCCGGCAGAAAGAATATGATAGCTGATTGTTGTACTAAGCCGGACACCCTCATACAGAGGTATCATGTTCTTCGCGGCTTCCGTGGCATATTTTACATAAACCTTCGGACTGGATTCTTTCATATTGTTAATCATTCTTGAAGTAAGTGTCAGAGCGACTTCATCCGCACCGGAATATATTAAAATCTCATCGGTCAGGCACTCTTTTTGTATCTTACGACGTATTGCCATCTGATCCATTGCCGTATAGCCATATGGCGCCGAATCATCCTGCGGAAATACCAAAGCATCGATATAACCATCTTTGTAGTACCCAATGGTCTCCATATTCAGATTGCGGTTAATCTCCCGCCTCTTCTCATAATCGATAAGCACCTCGGATGGGATTTCCATACGAACCTGCTGCCATTCCTTCTCTTCTGTCATGGCAAGATGATACTTATGCTTTAATACACCTTCTTTGAAAATCTTTTCTCCATAAGCGGCATAATAATCCGGCTCTTCCTCATCGCCGTTGTAATTTGGACAACGCATGATACATTGGAAAGCATACACCTTAAGCTGAGGATTCTTCTGCTTCAATTCTCGGATGGTCCGCAGTCTCTTTTTCAAAGTCTCCTCATCCACCCGATGAATTCGTGATGGAATTAATCCTCCATACAATAGCATATCTACCGACAGGATCACTCCATAAGCATTTTCACATTCTTTTAATAAAAATGTTTTTATCTGTTCTATATCCGCCGGACTTTTCTTACTGCCCAGCTGATTGGGTCTTACAATCTTAATCTCATCACTTTGAAATAACTTGTAAGGGAAATCATAATTGCATGGTCTTTCATCCAATGGTAATAATACAATCTTCTTCATCATTGACATGCGTCTCCATTCTATGCCATGTGTTTCAATTTAACTTCTATACTGCGCAGCTTATAGACTCTTGCCGGCGACACGGTGCGAATACTTACTTTCGGCTGACATACTTCCACCAGTCGTTTTGGATAAGATAGCATAAATCAAACAGCATACAGCCGTCGGACTTTTGAAAGCACATATCCACCGCTCTTGTCACATCTTCCGGATTCTGCGTATATTGATACAGATACAGGCTCCCCAGGATCGGTTTTTCATGGTGTGTCACCTGATAGGCAATCTCTGCCGATCCCTCCACGCTATACCAGTCATAAGGCATAGCATGCTTCCTTGCCTCCTGAATAGTCACATCCTCATAATAAAAGCCGGATAACATCTTATCCACATATTCTATGTAACCGGTCGCTGCGTATTTCTCGGGATCCGTAGCAGGATAAGATGCTTCCAAATGCTTTTTTGATGCCCAGTTGGCTGCCACCTTATAATATTCCGGATACCACGATCCCGTATAATCTATAAATTCTATCTTTTTATTGGCTTCATTAACTTTCTTACGTACTTCCTTTATAAAATTATAAATCATCTGCGCCCGAAATGTATTAAATGAGCCAAAATATTTTCCATATGCAATCTCCAGCTTTCCATCCTTGTAAAAAAGCTTATAAATATCCTCCGGCGATACCTCCTCTGTAATCCCGGCCGCCTGCTTCCATTTTCTCATGGTAAGCTCACTAAAATCAGCACTCAATCCGACATATCTCACCCGGTCAAGTACAATTCCGTCAATACTATACCCATTCATCACTTCTTCCATCAGATGAAGCTCATATTCCGTCACCTCATCATTCGCCGGATTAACAAACACCTCGCCAAAATCATCAATCGCTCCGGCCGTCTTGATCGGATTCGGATCCGAAATAAGCTGAACCACAGGTTTATTATTCTCGTTTAATCCGTAAACCTCACACATCCAGCCTTTGTTTGCCAGTCCTTTCATATAAGAACTGCTGTTCTTTTTATTTCCTTCTGCAAACACATCAAACGAAGCATATATTTTCATTCCCAGCTCATGAATGATATTGATACACTGCTGCAGATAATCTATGTTTTCAAATTTGGAATTATATTTTGAATAATGCTTGGCATATTTACTGGGATAAAGAACAAATCCGGAGGTGTCCTTGACACTTAAAATAACCGAATCAATTCCTACCCCGCGGCATTTGCGCATCGCCTGCTTAAAACAATTTTTATCCAGAATGGTATCCTGGTTCGCTGTTATTTCAATCCATACAAAATAATTTTTCATCCTCTTCCCCCTGATTACTTTTAAAAAAGTAATAGAAAACTCTCGCGCTAAATACGGATGGCAAAGCCTGCGTTCTATAACCAGATACAAAGACCACAGGCTTTACCAGAGCCTTACAAAGGGCTCTTATCCGCTGTTACTTCAGTAATTTGTCAATTTCGTCTTGGAATAATTGCTTATTCGCTGCAACTGCCTGAGCCGGAGTCATATCCTTTTTTACGCATACGCTGCTGAATATACTATTGACAATATAATTTTTATCAACAACTGACCATAAATCTCCATTGCCCATTTCGCCAATCTTAAATGCCGTATCTACATCATTCTCATCCAGAAAGCAGCTTTCTGCCAATTCGATCATGTCAACGTCCCGTGCCTCTAAGTCATTCCCATACCAGCCGCCGAAGAATTCCTCTATAATCTGATATACCTTGTCAGCATCTTTAATTCCCTTCGGAATTACAAAGTAATCATTAAAGGACTGTCCGGCTTTTGTGCCGTCACCGCTCGGTCCTTTCGGCCAGGGTACGATACGATAGTTGAAATTAATTTCTTCACCCTGGATAATATACATCGGCGTCGGTGCAAATACGCATTTATTCTGCGTCCATGCATAAATATTATCATTCCAGTCATCGGTTAATGGTCTGCCGGCTTTATCATCATTATACAGCTTGGATAAGAACTGGAATACCTCCACCGTCTTAGGATCTGTAAGACCCTCTGTACCATCCTCTTTTACCAAAATTGCATTATTGGATGCCAGAAATTCCAGCAGGGTCAGGGACAGGTCACCGCCGTAGCCGTAGATATCCGTTACCCCGTTATTATCCGTATCCTGATTGGAAGCCTTTGCTAATTCTTCGAACTTCTCCCAGGTCCATTCTCCCTTTGCATATAACTCATTCGGATCCTCAAGTCCAAGCTGCTTTAACGTATCGGCATTGTAAACCATATAGGTGGCTGCAACATTTTTGCCTGATTTTGAGAAAAAGCTGTTGGTACCTGCAATTTCAAATGGAGTTATAATATTCCTATTGTTGTTAATATCTTCGTAATCCTTCGAGATATCCGACAGATTCTCAAAATATCCGTTAACAGCAAGCGGTAATGCGAAACTCAGCTGGGTAAGATATACGTCATAATCCGGGGTTCCTGCCACAACAGAGGTATTCAAGCTGTCAACTAATGCATCGCTGCCGGGATTAACATATTCAATCTTGACATTATACTTCTCCTCAACCCGACGCACATTATCAATTAGTTTCTGTGCCAGTTCAACGTTGGTTACGTTCGGATTATCCTCCGGAACCGTATCCGTGCTGTCATAATACATGTCATAGAACATTGCGATCTTAATGGTACGCCCGCCCATGTCGAAGGCCGGGTAGCTGGCAAATGGATCCTCCGTTCCTGCTTGTGTCGGTGCCGCAGTAGCTTCCGCCCCGGTATCTTCCGTGTCGCTTTCTGCTCCTGATGTTACCGTTGGTTCTGCAGTCTTATCCGAGCCGGTATCCGTTGTAGATTTTTTCCCACATGCCATCATTGGCAAAACCATGGTTGCCACCAGCAAAACTGCCAGTATTGCTTTTGATCTTTTCCTCATTTTAACACATCCTCCTACTTTTTATTATCAAATTCACAATGAATTTTGATATCCTTAAAACAACTACCTTTCGCTATGACTTATAACGCTCCTATCACCATTGCAGCATTATCCAACAATGCCGCTTCTTTCAACACCTTCAATAAATTTTCTCTGCAATATAATATAAATAATCACAATTGGTACTACCATCAACACAATACCCGCATCCAGATATGCCTGCTGTATCTCCGGATTAACAATCTGGTCCAGACTATTAATTGTACCGGTCAGGGAAGCCAGTTTGACACTGATCAGGTAATCGGATTTGATGCCAAACAATCCGGAATAAAACGAATCGTTATATTGCCATACCAGTGAAAATACCGTTACCGTAATAAGAGACGGCACCGCATTGGGAAGCATTATGGTAAAATATGTCCGGAAGGCTCCTGCTCCGTCAACAAATGCTGCCTCCTCCAGCTCTTTGGGAATTCCCCTGAAAAACTGGATAAAAATATAGATAAATAGCCCGGACCGCAGACCGCAGCCTAATATCGTCATCAGATAAACCGGCTTTACCGTGGTCAACCAATTCTTCGCACCGATTCCCAATAAGCCAAAAAGGTGAAGCGGGTCAAAATTTCTGAAATGCATATACAACGGCAGCATAATCGTATAGGAAGGAATAACAATCGTCAAAATAACGCATCCGAATAAAAGTTTTTTAAACGGAAACTGAAATCTTGCAAACCCGTATCCTACCATTGAACAGATAAATAATTGAAGGATCGCCAGAGATCCGATATACAGCAGGGAATATCCAAGCGTCTTCCAATAATCCATTCTTAAGATTGCCAATTTAAAATTTTTCAATGTTCCATTTTGCGGAATTAAATACACCATTGCATTATATACATCCGATTCTGAAAAGAAAGCTCTGCTGATGATAGAAATCATCGGACTTAGTACGATGTAGGAAATTCCGATCAGCGTTACGATTCTGAATAGGGACATTGCTTTCTTAACACATTTGGACATAAAAACTTTCCGCCTGAACTTAATATCTTCATAATCTCTGCCGGTTTTTAAAGCCTTTCCTCTCTCTATCTTTTCCATTGTGACCTCCATTCTGCCGTACCGCAACGACTCTTAAGCCAAACCTGTTTTTCTCAGCCTAAGTTGTCGGATGGCCTGCGCCAGCTAGTTATAATAATAAGTTTTCTTTGATAAGAAGTATCCGAATATCAGCAGAATCAAGCATACAACCAAGGTACTGATCAAGCTCATTGCGGAACTAATGCCGTATTCGAAATTCGTAAATGCCATTTCTTCTGCCTTCTTAACAACCTCACTGGTTACAAAGGAATCCACGATCGTGTAAACGACGTTGGTAAGTATCAATGGCGAAACCATTGGAAATGTTATTTTCCAGAATGTCTCGTAAGCAGTTGCACCTTCTATTTTCGCCACCTCATACAAGGAACCCGAAATAGATTGCAGGGATGCGATAAATATAATTGTCTGCACACCGGAAGCCCTTACAATATTAAAGATCCTTTCGATTGCCTGTGTCAGGTAAACGATTAATTTTCGCGGAATGCCAAATTCCACAAAGGTTGACAGCATCATTGCCATCGTGGATGATTTTGTTACGGTCATATCTTTTGCTACCGCACTTAATCCGCCGGAGATTGCTGTCTGTGCATCCCGGATCGCATTCAAAATAACGCCGGCATTCATGATGACCGGTAAAAACAGAAGTGCCCGGAATAAGGTTCTTCCCCGAAATTTACCATTTAGCAGGATTGCCAGAAACAGGGAGAAGAAGATAATCATAGGTACATCGATTACGATATCCCGAATGGAATTTACTAAAATCTGATTAAATTCCGCATCCTGCATGAATGCATACTTAAAATTATTAACTCCTACAAAAGCTGTCGTAAAACCGCCATTACTCGCATCCTTTACTTCACTGAAGGCAAAGATTCCGGTCTGAATCAGACTTCGAACATAATAGGTCAGAAAACCAATCAGCCAGGGACTGATGAAAATCAAACCGGTAATGGATCTTTTTCTGGACAGGGTCATTTTCTTTCTATGTTTCATTGTAATCCCCCCTTACGGTACCATTTTGCCGGTATTGTAATTCCGTCCACCAGGGCATCCTCACTGCC
>DOWG01000020.1:4139-5674 GCA_003519685.1 Lachnospiraceae bacterium | reverse complement strand
TCCTCGTCCCGTCTTCCCAGCATTCGGTAATGCTTATCTTTGCAGCAAATTGTAAGTTTCGGCAAAAACGTTGGCAGATAGCCGACGAGACACTTATTGTATTCTCCTCCGCCATTTACCATGTCCTGCCATACCAGCATACCCAAACGATCGCAATGATAATACCAGCGGAGCGGTTCAATTTTAAGATGCTTGCGAATCATACGAAAGCCCAGCCTTTTCGCCGTCTGAATATCGAATATGAGCGCCTCGTCACAGGGAGCCGTATAAAGTCCATCCGGCCAGTACCCCTGATCCAATAAACCGTTCTGAAAATACAGCTCATTGTTCAGATAGATGCGCCGGATCCCCTGCGGATCCTTTTTAACCTCTATTTTTCTCATGGCAAAGTAGCTTTCCACCCGGTCATTCCCCACAGTAATTACCAGATCATAGAGGAAAGGATCCTCCGGACTCCAGTAATGGATATCCGGGATTGCTATTTTCATAACCGGCAGTTTATTTGAAACGGACAGAATCGTTTTATGCTCCGCACAGACAGTGACACCATAGCATCCCTTACCATCCGATGAATCCATTGGTTCCCCGTCAAGTAATTTCCCATCATGGAATTCCCCGCCATGGGATTCCCCATCAAGTGATTCCTCGTCATGTGATTCCTCGCCATGGGATTCCTCGGAATCCATCTCCGGATACCAATCCGGTGCATCCGTGTAGATGATCTTTCTATCTTTGCAGACCGGACCACAATCCTTTAAAGCCTCCCCATCCGCGCCTTTCTCGCCTTCTTTCTGCCCGTCCGTATCGATCGTTCTTACTTTCCACTTTAACTCCATCGCTCCGACGCAGGAATCCTCATGGCATGACTGGTCATCTGCCGCTTTCCCCCATGTCTCCTCCTGCTTTTGATCATTCATGATGATTTCCAGGTAAATCGCATTCTGATCTACCATGGGCGTTATCCGAAGTTTTTCTATGTACCTGTCCGGTACCCATTCCATCCATACAGTTTGCCAGATTCCGCTCTGTGCCGTATAAAACATTCCGCCTCTGTCCAGTTTTTGTTTCCCTCTGGTGTGGTAGGAAGTATCCGTTGTATCCGTTACCTTCACGGTTAAAATATTATCTCCACAGGTAAGTTCATCGGTGATATCCGCAGTAAAGGGCAGGTAGCCTCCCATATGCTGTTTCACTTTCGTTTTATTGACAAATACCTCGCAGAACTGGTCTACCGCTCCAAAATGCAGGAGGCATCGATGTCCGGCGAGCTTTTTTTCCATCGGTATCATCCGTTCATACCATAGGAACTCATCCGGCTTTAGCTGTTTGCTGACACCGGATAAAACACTTTCCGGGGAAAAGGGAACCAGAATTTCATCCTCCAAGGTACTCGGCCACTCCTTCTCTTTCGTAATGCAGTATTTCCAGAAGCCGTTTAAAATAGTATAATCCTTTCTTCGTAACTGTGGTCTGGGATATTCCATCAGGACATTGTTCGGTTCCAAATACTCTCCCCATTTGGTATACAGCTGAGG
>DOWG01000020.1:3412-4092 GCA_003519685.1 Lachnospiraceae bacterium | reverse complement strand
GGAAGCCGGGAATTTACGGGAAATGGTTTCTGTTACAAAAGTGCGGTCGCAATTGCGTTCTTGTGAACTTCAAATTCGATAATTTTGCCATTGATACGTATGTTAACCGGCATAGTATGATCCGCGGGATTTAAAAGCACCAAAACAATTTCCCCGTCCGGATTCTTAAAAGCCGTCATTTCCAGCTCGCTCGTATACTTTGTAAAGGCAACCCGTTTTGCGCCTTTTTTGATATACCTGCTGAAATGTCCTATGTAATCATAGGAGAGTTTAACCTCCAGCTGATCCTTCGTGATATCAGCCATAATTGGTGCATCACAGTAATTCTGCACATGGTTTGGTCCGCCCTTTTCATCCAATAGCAGATTCCAGTCTAAAAACCCCGTCATACCGCCGTTTAGATTACCGATGATATCATGGGCATACATCTGCGCATTGTACAGCTGGTCCGCATCAAAGCGGCTGTATTCCACGCAGCCCTCCGTAAAAATCAGCTCCTTCTTTGGGAAAAGCTCATGGGCTATCCTTAACGCTTCAAAATGATCTCCGGAGTACCAGTGGAAAGCAATGCCGTCAATCATCCGGTCCGTTTCCTTATCGATAATTGTTCTTGCCCATTCCACGACTCTTTCCTTATTGTGATCCCAAATATTGATTTTAACATCGGATAAGCCATGCTT
>DOWG01000020.1:0-3355 GCA_003519685.1 Lachnospiraceae bacterium | reverse complement strand
TATTCCGCCCAGAACTCCCTATATTCCGGCTTTAATTTGCCGCCGTGCGCACGTTCCTCATTCGTCTTCATAAAGGCAGGCGGAGTCCAGGGAGACAGCATGATATCAAGGGATTCTCCCCGTTCTTTTTCTGCGGCTCTAAGAAATGGGAGAATATACTTTTCATCCCGGGCAAGCGTGAAGGATTGCATATCACGATCCTCCTTATCCTCCATTGCCGCATACATACCGAGAGAGAAATCACAGCTGTCGATATGGCTTCTTGCCATATTATAGCGGCTGCCGTTTTCCCCAAAATAAAGCTCCAATACCCTCTTCTTATTTTCCTCCCCCAATTTGGAAAATACATAGCCGGCTGCCTCGGTTACCGCACCGCCAAATCCAAGAACTGTCTGGTATTCGATATTCGGATAGAGATTGACCACCTTATTTTCCACATTGACCTTCTCTGCTGCCTCTTCATATTCCCTGATAAACGTTTGTTTCTTCTTTTTTTCATAGCATGTTGTAATTAGTTTCATGGTTTTCTCCTTATTATATTTTAGATTTCTTTCCTTTACTTTTTCCTTCTATGCTTTCCTAAAGAAGCAAGCAGGATACCGCCGGCGAAGGAGCAGACAAGAAGCGCTCCTGCTGCGATTGCAGCGGTCCGCAGAGTTTTCCGGTTTATTTTCCCGGATTTTCCCGGTGTGTCCGGAAGATCTTCCGCCCAATCCGTGATGGTACCGACCATACCGATATCCTCCCTCATCTGCTCTGCAGTTTCGTCAGGGAAAGGATCGGCATAGGAGGAAGCAAAATAAATATCATCCAAATAGTAGGTCCCCGGTTTCCCGCTGCCGATACGGATTTCAATGATACCGGAACGGTCGATGTCTGCCCCGTTCAAATCCAAAAATACCTTCTCCCATCGATAAGCAACCGGCATTGCCGCTGCCAGGGTAATGCCCGACCAGGTTGCACCGGTACGATCAACTAAGGTAACAAACAGAGGATAATTTCCATTGCGGCTGTAGGTATGCAGGATCAGATAATTCATTCCGCCTGTATCGACCGAACTTCGTATGGCCGGAGGGATACAGACATTTCCGGAGGTTTTTGTGGGCATTCGCTCGGCGCCGGTAACCGTAAGCTTGATTACCTTGCTCTCCTCCCGGCTGGAATAGGTCTCCTTCGAAGAAACCACCTCTGCTGCCGCATCGGTACCGGTTCGTAATGCAATTTCATCAAATTCAAAATTCTGAAACCATCTCCTGGGATCGTCGGCACCGGCCTTTTCATCCGCCATAACCTTTAATAAATCATACAGATATGTATTCCTGGCAAAGCCGGTCTTTGTATCTGCCTTACTCCATTTTTCTTCTATGGTCTCTGCCGAATCGGTATAGATGTTTACCTTTGGCGTCGTAATCGCCTTGCTGTTATAGATGCCCCAGCTTCCCATATCCACCGTCTTATAGGTCCAGGTCGTCCAGCTCCATCCATTTTCGTTAAACACGCGGATTGCATACTCCCAGCTGGGAAGCTTATCAAACAGGGTAAACTCTCCGATAAGTACCGGAACCTTATGACCTGCCCGGTTATTATTCTCTACCTTCGAATCGATAAAGCTTCTTTGCGCAGTTACATCCTCTATACCGTTCCATCCATAGAAATGGTATTCATACATAACATTATCCCATCCGTATTCGGCAGGGTCCGGCATATCCGTCGGCTCCCATATCGCATTGAACAGAATAATATGGTCCGGATCAACAGCACGGACCGCCTGATATAAATGGTTAAAAAAAGGGAGCTGAACGGCTCCCCAGGGTGCCCGCTCTTTTTCATTGCCTTCCGGCTCATTTAACAGATCGTATCCGGCTATCGTCGGATTCCCTTTGTAATGTCCGGCCAGCTGGACCCATAGGGAGATGGTAAGCTCCTGCGCACCTGCATCCGTAAACAGAACACTTTCGCTGCTGTCACCGGAGTGATCCCTGCCATTTTGCGAGCCCGGTGCCGCATGTAGATCCAGAATCACATAGATCTCCCTCTTTGCGCATTCCTGTACAAACCAATCATAGACTGCCAGGGTATCCTCCCGGAGCTTTCCTTCTTCATCCAGTAGATTAAGATAGGAAATCGGGAGCCGCAGAACATTAAAATTCAGTTCCGCCACATTATCAAAATCCTGCTCCTGCCACCATGCGTTCTCATAAACCTTTAATAGTTCCTCCGCCTTCTCTCTGCCAAAGCGCTCGGTTAAGACAGCTATCGCGGTCTTTTGATCCGGAGCATTGGTCGGGCACATCCATGCCTCCATCAGCTGCCAGCCGCCGACATTGGTCCCACGCAGTGTTACTATCTCCCCGCTCCCCGCATGGTCTCGCAGGACTCTTCCGTCCGCTTTCAAAAAACGCGCATAGGAATCCATCTCCCCTGCCCTCATCTCTTCGTTTCTTCCTTCTTCTAATGTGGCGGCTTTTATTGTCGCCTCGTTGCCAGCTATCTTTGTGTTGAAATGTGTTAAGCTGTATTGTAAGATACAGAAAAAGACAACCATCAAGATAGCGATTTTTAACACCCCAAAACAATTCTTATACTTCATTATATACTCCAAATAATTCTTCATTCTTATATGAACGTGATTTTTAACTCTTAATCAATCCTCCAGATACGCAATCAGTTCCTTAATTTCACCGTTTCGTACGCCCTCCGCCAAAGGACCGGAGAGGTAACCGGCATTTACATACATACCGGTGTCCACAATTTCAATCTTTCTTACCCTTGCCGCATTCTCTCCATAAGTTGCTTTCCTTACAGGATTATGGTAGGTTACCTTGCAATGGGACAGAAGGGTAAAAGAGACATTCCCTGCCTCATCAAACATCCAGCCGGGCAGCTTTGGTTCCAGATGCAGCATCAGCTGACCGTCCTCATAGGTAAAGATCCGGTCTCCGATAAACATACCGATCCATATCGAGATTGCCTCCGTTGTCGAACCACTGAGACGGGCCACATAGCCGCGGCCATGGAGCGTTTCGTCAGGGTTTTCACTGGAGGCTAAAAAGGAAGAATTTTCGAGGATGCTCCTGCCATACTGTTTCGGATCACGAAAGGCTACCAAAGCCGTGGGCAGATCTTCATAAAACCGCTCATATAACCCGGCCTTAAGCATGGACAGCAGATACTTATACTCCATGTGCAGAAATATGCTCTCCCTCTCCAGCCATCCCGGTGTAAAGGCGCGAATTCTCCCATTCTCCATGGAAATGTGTTCCATCGGGACACTGGTCTTATACATTTGCAATTTTCTATCGAAAAGACCGCTTTTTCTTACTCTTTGATAAAGTTCTTCCGCTTTCTGCCCATC
>DOWG01000159.1:5270-7331 GCA_003519685.1 Lachnospiraceae bacterium | reverse complement strand
CACCGATTGATACCGCAATAAAGCCCGCGCTCTTTCTTGGCTTTACGGCCTGTGCTTTCTCGTCTTCCTTCTTTAGTTCCTTCGCAGCCTTCGCTGCGTCTTTGATTACCTTTTCGTTATGTTCTTCCCGCATATTATCAATCTTCATACTCGTTAAAGAACCATACGTCAGCGCCCGCTGAATTGCCAGACCGGGGTCGTTCGTATGTACATGAACCTTAACGACATCATCATCTGAAACAACCACAAGAGAATCACCGATGGAGCTTAGATAATCCTTAAATGCTAATTCTGAATCCCTATTAAAGTCCTTTTCTAATAAAATGATGAATTCTGTACAATAACCAAATTTAATATTTTCCGAAGCTACTCTCTCAACATTAATTCCTGTGCCGGCCGCTTCCCTTGGTGAACCGGCAGTTGCAAAAGTCACTTTCTTGCCGATTAACGCATCATAGGCACCCTTTGCAATCTCAACTAATCCCTGGCCGCCGGAGTCTACCACACCCGCTTCTTTTAAAACCGGAAGCATATCCGGCGTCTGCTGCAGCACCTCTTCCATAGAATCAATTACTTCTTTACAGAAATATACCAAATCATCCGTTTCCGAAACCAGCTGGGATGCTTTTTCCGCACCGCCTCTTGCAACCGTTAATATCGTTCCTTCCTTCGGCTTCATTACCGCACGATAGGCTGTTTCCACCGCTTTCTGCAGTGCATTCGTCATAATCGTGACATTGATTTCTTTGTAATCTTTAATTTCCTTCGTAAAACCACGAAATAGCTGTGATAAAATAACTCCTGAATTACCTCTTGCTCCGCGAAGAGAACCACCGGAAATCGCTTTTGCCAGCTCCTCTATTGTAGGATCGGAAAGAGCATCCACTTCCTTTGCTGCGGACATAATGGTAAGGGTCATATTGGTTCCCGTATCACCGTCCGGCACTGGAAATACATTCAATTCATTAATATACTCTTTTTTTGCTTCAATATTAGCAGCTCCGGCAAGAAACATCTTTTTCAGAGTTTTTGCATCTATCGTTTTAACAACCACTGGTTTTTCCTCCTTAAATGTTGTTGACCTCGAGACTAGTCAATAACCCGTACTTCTTCCACAAAAATATTAATCTTTTGTACTTCCAGTCCCGAAAATTCTTCAACATTATATTTCACATTACTTATTAAATTATCAGCAACTGCTGAAATACTCACACCATAGGAAACGATAATATGCAGGTCAATCGTTATTTTGTTATCTTCCAAAGTCACATTGACACCATGGCTTAAATTATCTCGTTTTAAAAGCTTTACAATACCGTCCTTCATATTAACAGAGGCCATACCAACCACTCCGAAACATTCCACCGCGGAAGCTCCGGCGTATTTTTCCAATACATCATTGTCAATCGTTATCTCGCCCATCTCTGTATTCATTCGTCCTTTCATATTAACCCTCCTATCTATACTCTATATTACCTGATTTCGACTTATCTATATTATAACCTTAATTTAATTGCTATACAATATCTTTTATATTCCGTAATCTTATTATCTGTCATTTTCCCCAAATAGAGATAACCTTATCTTCAACCGCATAATATATATTACTATGATAAATGTTTGGAAGTGACAATTATGAAGCGAATGATTGGCTTTATTCTGTTTTGGATTGCTATCGGTATGACCATCATGCTGTTTATAACCAATGGCATACTTGCCATATGTATTATCATTCTGTGTCTCTTGCTTGGATATAATCTGTTCTGTAACTAATTAAACGACGACAATCAACAAATTAATAGATTTCTTGCCAAATACATGTTCACATAACAAAGAGTTTGCACTTTCCTATACGGTAAAAAAAGTGGGTGTCAAGATCCCCTGACACCCATCATTTTTTTAAGCGCGTTCTACTTTTCCGGATCTAAGACAGGAAGTACAAACATACATTTTGCGTGCAGCTCCGTTTACTTTAACCCTAACAGATTTCACATTAGATTTCCACATCTTGTTTGATCTTCTATGAGAATGACTCACAGCATTTCCAAAGTGAGCACCTTT
>DOWG01000159.1:4614-5126 GCA_003519685.1 Lachnospiraceae bacterium | reverse complement strand
AACCATATCCAAAATCTTCGTCACACTGTCCTGGTCTTTAATATTCACTAATTTGGAGGTACCGTTCTGAATTACCAGAACCGAGCTGGGTATAATCTTACCGCCCATACCGCCACCTGCATTGTTCTTGGCATCCCCGGAAAATGCTCCTGCACCGACACCGAAGCTTACCTCTACCAATGGTAATATAATTGTTCCATCATCAAATTTTACCGCATCTCCNNTTCCAAAGTGAGCACCTTTATCACATATTGCACATTTAGCCATCAAAAGCACCTCCTTAGGTAAAATATAGAACCAATGGCCCTACAAACAAATTTATTCTACCAGAATATGAGTTATAATGCAAGCAATTTTTTGCTTCATAGNNTATTCATAATGTGTGGCTTTCGACTGGCACTTTATCGTTTCTTCGACCTTCTCATCAAGATCATCCTCTTGCTTTTTCTCATTCTTATCTTTCTTTGTGAACTTATGAATCAAATCAGGAACCATATCCAAAATCTTCGTCA
>DOWG01000159.1:0-4522 GCA_003519685.1 Lachnospiraceae bacterium | reverse complement strand
TCATCAAATTTTACCGCATCTCCCACCACGGTCTTGGTGGTTAAAAAATTATCCATACCCTTAAATAATGATTCTACTGTTGAATTAAAATTATTATCCGACATTATAATGCCTCCTTTAATGTTTTCAAATTACACCTTAATTGTTTGAACCGTCTATCCAACATAAGCTTAATTACTATTATAAGTATTGTAATTAATCTTATTCTTCCTTTTGCATCAAGGTCTCCCGCAAACCTTTGACTTTCAAAATCCGGAGTTACCGAAAGCTTGTCCCCATAGAGTCCGTAGAGCATTCCAAATACCCCAAGAATCTGTCCTGTAGAGCATGGATCTCCGGTTCCGTACACGATGCTTGCCCGCAGCTTCGTAGGTAAGATATGTTTTAGAAGCTTCCGGATACTTGAAAAGGTATATTGAAACCCTTCCCGGTTTAATTCATCTCTGATAAATTCTAAAATCAAACCGGCTTTTCTCTTTTGCTCGGCAAAGGATTGACAAAGCTTAAGGATGCGATTCGCAAGTCCTTTAAAAAATCTGGATATCCGGTTTCTTATACTGCGTATTTTCGCAAGAACCCGCTCCCATAAGGTTTCCCTCTTCGGTTTGTCTTTATGTCTCTCGGTATTAAAAAAATTTGTATCGGGTGTTTCTAACGTATCAACCGGATTCTCTCTCGTTTCTATCCCCGTATGATCCATTGCAGCATCCTTCTCTTCCGGAGGTTCATAAACCGCTTTCTTCGTGTCCGGCCCTTTCGTTTCTCCGGCCTTTGCTGCTGTCTTAAAAGATCTGTGCCGCCCTGGTTTTTCATTGTCATAGATAACAAATCCAAAGATGCGGACCCGGATATGCGGCTCTGTATTCTCCATGGATATACGGGTATGAAACACATGCAGCAGCCAGCTGACGGTACCATTCAGATGAAACTCTTCTTCCCACTGCACGGATAACCGATAGCGAACCGGTACGATCAGTACGACAGCAAGAATCAATAAAAGAGCTCCGATCAGCACCAGTACGATGGTACCTATTATTTTTAATATCATCAATATAATCTGTAACACGTATCTATCAACCGCCTGTTCCTGGGATCACAATACCATAATCTATCGGCCATCGCTAAGCTCTTTCTTATGTAAAATAGGATTTCACCTTAAAGTCACCGGTCTCCCGATATACCTCCATAAGCATATCCTGAACCAGACCAATGGCTTCGTCCTTTCCATTCGCCAAACCCACGATGCAGATATCGGATCTCCTGTAATGAGGAAACATAAGTTCATTTGCGTCCATAATGTCAAAGAGGTTGTCCGGGTGAGAAGCAAAGGTAATACAATAGATTCCAAACGTAACTTTCTGATTGTTGATGGATTGTATTGCTTTTTTCTTCTTCTTTTTTAGTTTTTCACCGACATATAGCCGCGATGTCCAATGTATCATCTAAAATCACCCTCGTCTTACAAAACTCCATAATTGTAGTATACCACAATTTTCCATGTATAATACAAATCTATTCGATAATTAATTTATTAATGATTTCCACGCATGCCGCTTTTTCATATGGATCCTTGCAGTGCTCCAGGCTGTAACGAACATAGTTCATTACTTCGGTTCGGTTTTTAAAGAATACCGGCACATTTCCCAGGGTGTTCGCCATTACCGCACGTGCAATCATTCTGTCATGGCTTGCAAATAATGCCGTCATATCCTCTTCTATCTTTTCTGCCTCTGATTCAATGAGACTTTCCGATACTTTACTGTCAGCGGCCTCTTCCTCCAGATCGATAAACAGGCTGTCGGAAAGTAATTGTCTTGTCCGAAGTAAAACATTGAGGAAAGGATCGATCATTAAACTTTCCGTCAGCTTTCTATAATTTTTATCCACTTCATTCAGAACATCATCGGTTTCTATAAAGGTATAAACGACATTTTCCTGGATACCTTCCAATTCTTCAAATTTTGTTTCTAGCTTTTTTGCCAGTTCCGCCTTATCTTCGGATAGGAATGCGGTATTTATCTCACCAAGAATCGTATGAATCGTTTCCTCGGATACCGGGGTGTCTGTTTCGACGATTCCGGCATAGGTGGAGATCAGCAGGATTGCATAAACCTCATTGATGATTTCCTGCAGGCTATAATAAACGGAAGATTCAATGTTCAGAAATGCGGCTGCCTGCCTTAATACCTTTTCTGCCTCTAAAAACTTCTCTTCGGAAATCTCGTTATACCTTAGAGCGGCAAGGGCTTCCTTCTGTTCCCAGAGTCTGGGATAATCGTTTTTCATCCCTTCCTCGGAAATCAACATAGCATTGGTGCGAAGCATATATAAAAAGGTATTCAGCGTGGATCTCTCTCTCCCAAGATAGTTTTGAAGGCTTTCCCGGAGGATCGTAAAAAATCTCTGCTTCGTAATTCTAACCGGTAATTGGCCTATGGTCTCCATAATCTTCGCATTGATCACCACATTATCCTCAGTATCAAATATATAGCGTAATATTTTCCTGGCAAAATCATCGTCCTCCACGGTTATGATTTCGTCTTGCTTGAAACGATATTCCGTACGGTTAAAGACATATTCATAGATTTGAAAGATATCAAGATAAATGGAAAGATAATTCATCCGTTTCATAATCTCTTTCCGAAGCTCGTCCACTTCTTTAATTATCTTCTCTTTCTCCGCATTATTATTAAGAAGGAGATTATCATGAATGATTCGATTGATTTTAGACACGATATCCTGTGCTTCTTCGCTCCAGTTCTCATGATCCTCTAAATAGGACTCGTAAAAGGTCTCATAATGCATCACCAAATTAACCCTTGCATAGGTATTGTATTGGTTTGCCAAATAATTAAACAGCTTTGGAATATTCTCCTCCGGGTATTTTCCTTTTTTTATCTGATTACATACTTCCGTCAAACTTGTTTTCATAAATCGTTACCGTCCTATGTTTTTTATTTGAAATTGAATATTTTTCCTATTACTTTTAAACCAGCTTATGACAAATATTATATCAGCAATAGGCGGATTAAACCAGCCATTTGAAACAATTTTATAGTTTATTTCCATATTTTAAGAAGTGCCTATTATAAAAATAATAAGCACTGGCAAAACTTTATTCTTCATTTTGTTGATTTTATCTATCTCCCAGGGAATGTATGTATCGCCTATTTCTTAACATGCTCATGGGTAAATAGATGCTCCATACAATACTCATAATTTCCATCACACTTCGAACAGAAACGAAACTCCAGCCGGTCATCATCCAGCTCCGTCCTTCCGCATACGGCACATTTATGCCTTGTTATTACGGTATGGCCTCTCTGTGTTGTAGTATTGCCGGTATTTCTTCCGGCATTCATCTGACGGCGAAATCTAGCCTTTCTCTCAAATTCTTTCGGCGATATTCTTCGGTAATTCCTTGTCGTAAAGAAGAATATCAAGAAGTTTGCCATGGAAACAACAACCGGAATGATTGCATAATAATTTTTGCTCATGATATACTGAACAACCATTATAATATATAAAGCTGCATCAAACCATGCCAGGTATTTTGCCTTAACCGGAATCAGAAAATATAACAAAAACTGGGTGTTCGGATACAAAGCCGCAAATGCAAAAAACATAGTTCCATAGACATAATCGAGGGAAGGGGAAAGGCTTACTCCCGTTAATAAATAGGTGATCCAGGAAGCCAGGATATTAAAAATCACTCCGGAAAAGAAGTACACATTAAACCGAAAAGCGCCCCATGCCCGTTCCAGAGCATTTCCTATCATATAGTAAAGATACGCAGCAAGTGCAACAAATAATATGTCATAGATGGATACNNATTATAAAGCCCCGGGGCAATGGTTCCTATAACTAATCCAATTCCATATAGCATCACAACATATTTCATCAAATTATGAATGGCATATCGGCCGTATTTTCTTTCCAATTTATTTAACAACTTCATTAAAAACACCTGTACCTTTCAATAATACCTTAGCTCAAAACAGTTTTTTTAAAAAATAATAGTATTGCCACAATCCTAACCATAAAGGTCAGTAAAAGTTACCATATAAAATTTTAAAAATTATACTTATTATATGTTTTTCTGATATCTTTGTCAAACACAAAAGAACGGCGCACGAATATGACAGCTCCAAAAGAAATACTATTCACACCCGACATGTATACCATGTTATGATTTCTACAAATGTATCCGATTCGGAGACGCTTTCGCTTCAAATACTCCTTATCGGATATCATTTGTCGAAATCATAGGATTGAATTTGCTAGGGGTGTGAACAGTAACCCAAAAGAAATACAGGTTTTGGAAGCCGTCATACATAAGTATTGGTTTCTAACGGATGTTTTTATTCGTGATCCGCTTATATTTACTCAAGGCAAACTCTTTCTTATAAGGTTATATCATCCTCTCCATCATCAATGATTGGTACCTGCAGCGTTGTACCGGGAGTTATATAGATAGAATCTAAATTATTTAATCCCACTAAATCAGCCAAGTTAATGCCGT
>DOWG01000149.1 GCA_003519685.1 Lachnospiraceae bacterium | reverse complement strand
TCGATCAGGTTGCGGGCTTCCATATTGGGAGTGGAATAGGTTATATATTCAAAGTTCTTCAGAGCAATTTCCGGATCGCAGAGGAAATTGATAAAGGCCTCTGCGTTTTCCTTGTTTTCTGCGTTCTTCGGAATTACCCAGGAGTCAATCCAGACATTGGAGCCTTCCTTTGGCACGACATATTCCAGATCCGGATTCTCCCTCTTTGTATAGATTGCCTCACCGGAATAGATAACTCCGATCGCGGCTTCTCCGCCGATCATCTTATCTCTTACCTGGTCTACGACATAAGCCTGAACCAAAGGATACTGTGCCTTCAAGATTGCCTGTGCTTCCTTTAATTCTTTCTCATTGGTTGAGTTAAGGTCATAGCCTAAGTAGCGCAATGCAATTGCAAAAGCATCACGGACGCTGTCAATCATAAGGATGTTGCCGGAATATTTTTCATCAAATATTATACTCCAGCTGTCAACCGGCTCTTCTACCATTGTCTTATTATAGAGGATGCCTAAGGTTCCCCAGGAGTAAGGAACGCTGTATTTGTTGCCGGGATCAAAGGCTTCCGAGCTTTCTAACAGGGAAGGGTCAATATATTTGATATTGGGTATATTTTCAAGATTTATTTCTGCCAGCAGTCCTTCCTCCGCCATTTTCTGAATCATGTAATCGGAAGGGCAGATCACATCATATTTAACGGCATTTGTCTTAACTTTTGGATACATTTCTTCATTTGTCTCAAACTCATCGTAAACGACTTCAATTCCGGTTTTCTCCTTGAAGAGCTTCCGAACCTCAGGGTCAATATATTCGCCCCAGTTGTAAACATATACCTTTTCGCCATCCTCTTTTTTGCAGCCGACGAATATTATGGATAACATCACAAGAGACGCAATCAGAACTAATTTTTTCATTTTAATAACCATACCTTTCTTCAAAACCTGCAAACTTTGGGCCGCAGGCACAATATTTGCAAAGCGAATTAATTCGCTTGGTGAAAAATCATTGATTTTTCACACTAACCTCATTTCTGCGCGGCTTTTTGGGCACATAGAGTTTGTGGCTGCCGCACAGACACCAACTCCGGGAGTGATAGATTTTAGCTATGGGCGGTTTTTTTCATAGCACTCTTTCGATTGATTATAATCAGAAGCAGTAATACGGTGACAAAGAGCAGCGTGGAGAGTGCATACATCTCCGGCTTAATCCCCTTACGTACCTCGGTATATATTTTAGTGGATAAGGTATTCGTCTCCGGGCCCTTCGTAAAGTGGGTGATAACAAAATCATCCAGGGACATGGTGAAGGCCAGGAAGAAGCCGGATATCACTCCGGAGAAGATATCCGGAAGGATAACCTTGAAAAATGCTACCATCGGCGAGGCTCCGAGATCTAACGCCGCTTCATAGGTATTCGGATTTAGCTGCCGCAATTTCGGCATAACACTAAGTATTACATAGGGTATATTAAAGGTTATATGAGCGATCAATACGCTGGTAAAGCCGAGGCTGAATCTTAATGCCACAAAGATCAACATTAAAGAGATCCCAGTGACGATATCAGCATTTAGCATCGGAATATTGGTGATACCCATTAGTATGGTACGCGGTGTTTTCTTCATACTATTCATTGCAAGCGCTGCGGTTGTTCCGATGATTGTAGCAATGAGAGCAGATAAAAATGCAATGAGCAGAGTCGTATATAGGGCGTTCATGATATCTTTGTTTTGGAACAGTTCCTTATACCAGTGGAGGGTGAAGCCGCCCCATTTTGCTCTTGATTTCGATTGATTAAAGGATAGGATGATCAGGATTAAAATCGGAGCATATAAAAATAAAAGGATGATTCCGATATAAAACCGTTCGAAAAATTTTTTTACCATATCCGGCTTCCCTCGCTTTCTTTATCATATTTCGATAGGATTGCCATGCTGAGCAATATGAAAACCATTAGTACAAGAGATAATCCGGAACCGGCATGCCAATTACCGAGACGGAATTGCTGTTCAATCACATTGCCGATTAAAACAATCTTACTTCCGCCAAGGATGGTTGAGATAACGAAAGTAGTTAGAGCGGGAACAAACACCATAGTGATTCCGCTGATAACTCCCGGGATGCTTAAGGGAAGTATGATTTTACCAAAGGTTTGAAAGCTGTTTGCCCCCAAATCCCGCGCCGCATTAATGACATCCACATCCAATTTGGACAAAACATTATAGATCGGAAGGATCATAAAAGGCAGAAAATTATATACCATACCAAGAATGATTGCGGCCGGGGTATTTATAATATTCACTGTTGGCAGATGAAGAAACGTAAGTATACTGTTTAAAGTTCCTGTTTTCTCCAATATATTCTGCCATGCTATGGTTCTTAAGAGAAAATTCATCCACATCGGAAGAATCATGATAAGGACAATAAAGTTATTGCTATTTTTACTGCTTTTGCTCAAGATCATAGCCAGTGGATAAGCAAGCAATAGGCATATAACCGTGCTAATAATGGATAGCTCAAGTGCCAGAAGCAGTGCTTTCTGATTGATGGGATCAGTTATTAATGCGATATTATCAAGGGTAAACTGGTTATTATTATCGCTCAGGCCATAATATAAAATCATGAGCAAAGGGATGATGATAAAACCTGTCATCCATAAAATATAGGGGAAGGATAACAGCTTCATGTGATTGGATTTCCCTATCTTAGGTGCATGGTCACGATCCTTCTCTGATTTGTGATACCTTCTATTTATGACAGGCGAATCGGCCGGCTGATTCGTCGTATTATTTTTAACGTTAAATAGAATATTCAATGAACTCATCTCCTACATAAAATATTGATTATTCCTCTAATTCAACTGCTTCTTCATCTTCGGAAGCAGGTTTATGCATGATTTGAATATCGAAGGGATCTACTTTCATACCGACTTCACTTCCTACCGGGAACAGATCCGTAGAATGCACAAGCCATTCATGACCATTTGCCATAACATCCATCTCATAATGGACACCCTTAAAGATAAGGGAAGTAACACGGCCTGTAATGATCCCTTCCTCCGGTTTTACAAGATCAATATCCTCCGGACGGATTACAACGTCTACCGGCTTGTTTCTTCCGAAACCGGTATCGACGCAAGGAAAATTGGTCCCCAGAATGTTGACTAATTTATCCTCTATCATCGTGGATGCAATGATATTGCTGTCACCGATAAAGTCAGCAACGAAAGCATTCTTCGGTTCGTTGTAGATATCCTCCGG
>DOWG01000286.1 GCA_003519685.1 Lachnospiraceae bacterium | reverse complement strand
GTATGAAGGAACGCAATATTGACAAATCGATTGACGGTCTGTTACAATTATTTCAACTTAGTATTGACGTTCAACAACAGAAGCCCCATTACAGAGTGAACTGTGGTAGGGCTTTTTTGTAAACAATTGCCTGCTATTATTTATCATAGAAAGGAGCTTGCTATGAAGAGAATCGTATTGTCAATTCTTGTGGATAATACCGCCGGGGTACTCAGCCGCGTGGCGGGGCTATTTAGCAGAAGAGGTTATAATATCGATAGCCTGACTGTGGGAGAAACACAGAATCCGGCAATTTCCAGAATGACCGTATTAGCTCATGGTGAGGATCAAATCTTAGAGCAGATAAGGAAACAGCTGAATAAATTGGAGGATGTCAAGGAGATTGTGGAATTGCTTCCTGGAGAATCGGTTACCCGCGAATTGATCTTAGTAAAAGTAGCGGCTACCGATAAAGAGAGGCAGCCGATCATGTCAATTGCAGATATCTTCCGTGCCAAGATCGTGGATGTCGCAGTAGATTCCTTAATGATTGAACTTACCGGAAATCAAAATAAAATAGATGCATTTATCAATTTACTGGGTCAGTATACCATCAAAGAACTTGTCCGTACCGGAATTACCGGTTTGGCAAGAGGCTCCGGAGATATTGCGGATTACATAGATGATGACTGAGGTAATGGATCAAGGTAAGGAATAAATTTATATAACAAGAGTCAGGGGTGTGTTGCAACCCCACAGAGTTTGTGTCAGCGCGGTGCCCACAAGCTCCATGATACATAAAAAGCCGCGCAGAAATGAGGTTGAAGATGGCAAAGATTTATTATCAAAAGGATTGTGACCTTTCCTTATTGGAAGGGAAAACGGTGGCGGTAATCGGCTATGGCAGCCAGGGACATGCACATGCACTGAACGCGAAGGAATCCGGTGTTCATGTTATTATCGGACTTTATGAAGGCAGCAAGTCCTGGGCGAAAGCAGAAGCAGCCGGTTTCGAGGTGTATACGGCAGCAGAGGCTGCAAAAAGAGCTGATATCATTATGATTCTAATTAATGATGAGAAGCAGGCAAAGCTGTATCAGGAGTCGATCGAACCGAATCTGAAGCCCGGGAAAGCTCTGATGTTTGCGCACGGTTTCTCGATTCATTACGGTCAGATCATTCCTCCGAAGGATGTTGACGTTTTAATGATTGCACCCAAGGGACCGGGTCATACGGTAAGAAGCCAATACTTAGAGGGTCAGGGAGTTCCCTGCCTGATCGCTGTTTATCAGGATGCCACGGGAAAGGCACATGACTTAGGCTTAGCTTATGCTTTGGCAATCGGCGGAGCGAGAGCCGGCGTCCTTGAAACAACATTCCGGGAGGAGACCGAAACAGATCTGTTTGGTGAGCAGGCGGTTCTCTGCGGCGGTGTTACTGCCCTGATGAAAGCAGGCTTTGAGGTACTTGTGGAGGCTGGTTATGAGCCGGAAAGCGCTTATTTTGAATGTATCCATGAGATGAAATTAATCGTAGATTTAATTAACGAGAGCGGATTTGCCGGGATGCGGTATTCCATATCGAATACGGCAGAGTACGGTGATTACATTACCGGACCGAAAATTATAACCGAGGATACGAAAAATGCGATGCGAAAGGTTCTTGCAGAGATTCAGGACGGTACGTTTGCCCGCAACTGGCTGCTGGAAAATCAGATCGGATGTACCAGCTTCTATGCCAAGAGAAGAATTGAAGCAGAGCATCCGCTGGAAAAGGTCGGTGCAGAGCTTCGTAAGATGATGAGCTGGACCAGTAAGAACAAGCTGATTGATAATTAAATCGGTGTTACTAGTACTAGAGTATCACTCGAGTACTACAGAAATGTAAAGCAATATTTGTGGACAAAGTATTAGCCACGGAGGAGTATGGAATCTAATTCAGCAATTAGGCAATCGGATATCTGAGGAAGAAGATGTTGTAGTAAGTGAAATGAACGCAGATCAACCCAAAAGGACTAGAATTTTACCCAGTGCTGTTTGAAAAAATGGATGTGGTATGGCTTCGAATATATAGAAAAAGATCATAGTTTTTCATGAAAAAAGAGAAACGCAAAAAAGTGGTCACAGAGCTATTTGAGGCAGATAAGATAGACTAAATGCTTACCTACATTACTAGTACGCAGACAGCGTAGAAAGTAAAGAAGAAAGTGATAAAGGAAATAGAAATGCAAGACAACTATATGAATATTTAACAATAATAAAGTTGGTTTATTGCTATATCAAAAGCGTGGAGGTATTATTATGAAAAAAAAATTAGGTAAAACTTATAGGATAGTAGCGTTCTTCATAGGTGTTTTTGGTGGGGTTGGAAGTTTGGTTATAGCTTACTTACGCGCCTCATCAATTATTGCATCACCAGATTTGGGTAATATTAATACAATTTATTTTTTTAGGTATCTTCTACTATATTGGTTTTGCATTTTCATAGTAAGTGCATTTTTTTATGCAATAGGTTATATAATCGAACTACTACAGTCATTGAATAAAAATATATCAGACATATCATCAACAAAGGATGATATGTCTGAGTTCGCACCGAGAGTTTAAGTGAAGTTTACAAATATTTACCTAAAATATACAAATATAAAATAAATATGTAAATAGCACTTGACAAAATACATTTTTTAACATATCATAAGATCATAATTATTTAATGAAAGTAAGAAAAAATATGAAAAAGAAAATTTATGCTGCAATAACAATGATTATGATCACATTACTTTTTACAGGCAACATCACAGCTGCATCGGCAGCTACTATAACTCCGATTTCATCACAGAAAACTGTGATATCTGAGGGATATACGGAAGATGGTATTCACTACACAATTTATCTAAGTAATAACAAAGATAATTTTGATGTAACACCAAATATTGTTGTGTCGAAAGAAATAACGGTGGATATCCAATTTGATGGTAAAATAATACCACCTAATACTTGGAATATAAGCTATTATGATGAAGATTTACGTACCAATATGAGTGGTACACTTTACTTAGAAAATTGGTATAGCGAGAATTTCTTTGGTTGGACTACATATGCCACTTATTCAGGGTCTGTTGTAGGTCGAATATAATTTGAGGAATGAATAAATTATAATATGTAAAATAAAGCCAAGGCATTTAGTACGGTATAAATATCGTTTAAATGCCTTAGCTTTATTATGTCTTATGAGGTAAGCGCATAGAAAAATCTATGATGATTCGTGTTATGATAATAGAGTGATTTTAATTAGTTTGTATTAAGATTCTAAATGATTCACGTAAAAATAGTGAAGGTGCTGTACACCCCTTATCTACAGCGTTTTATTGCTTATTGCTTGTTACTTAGATAGTAAAAAATTTATATAGAAAAAGAACTTCAAGTTTGTTAATATTTAAATGTCTATGCCATCCAAAAACAAAGGAGAAGTTCTTATATGGATATTTTAAACGACACCACTTTAGAAAGTAATAAGAGGATTAAACAAATTAACCATAGGAATCCTCCTTCTTTTTATTTAATACGATTATTTTGTGATAATTAATTTTACATAAAAAGAAAGAAGATCCCTTATATTTAAGTATTTTTTGTAAGATGCCTATAAAAGGAGTCATATGTTTGAGGCACTGTGGAGAAATCTACGGAAACTCAACAAAACTCAAAAATTACTCGCGCACGGTTGACAAAAGACGGATATAATTTTATAATTCATTTATATGGAAACTTTGATAGGATCTGTCTTTAAGTCACATGTGAATGATAAAATGGTATAGGATAGCGGTATAAATCGGTTATCCCCGGAACAAAGGAGAAAACGATGGCACAGGTAAATGGTATTGTAACTGTTGGACAACAAAATATATATAAAACCAATGCGGAACGAACTGCGAATACGGATGGCAAGAGCTTTTCCGCTTATCTTGCAGAAACAAAAAGTTTTGATGATATTTTTGAAGAAGCAGCGAATAAGTATAATGTTCCGGTGAACCTGTTAAAAGCAATCGGCAAAGCAGAATCGGGTTTTGATCCGAAAGCGGTATCCCGATGCGGAGCGCAGGGGGTTATGCAGCTTATGCCTGCAACCGCAGCCTCGTTAGGAGTAAAGAATGCCTTTGATCCGGAGCAGAATATCATGGGCGGAGCAAAATTCATTGCACAGCTGCTGGATAAATATGACGGCAATACAAAGCTTGCATTGGCTGCGTATAACGCCGGAATGGGAAATGTTGCGAAGTATGGCGGTGTCCCGCCGTTTAAAGAAACGCAGAACTATGTTGTAAAGGTTATGGAATACATGGGTCAGAATCTGGGTGCCGGTTCCGTTTCAACAGCAGGAAAGCAGGCAGCGCCAGTAATTCTTCCGGCTGCGACATCGGTATATAACCGTTATTACACGATTACGCCGATTTCCCAGATGATTAAGGAGGATACCCAGACAACGCTTAGCTCTATCTTTTCCGAGCAGGATTATCTGAAATTCCTGGACTTGATCTTTAAAGAAATGGATGAGAAAAAGCAGGAAAAGAAAGAGGATAGGTTCCAATAAGGATACGCTTGACAGTGTAGCTATGGGTGCTATTATTATTCTGGCATTTGAAAAAAATGCGGCCGCCATCTCATGGCTTTAGACGATGGGTAGTTCACTAAGAAACGAGGGATTAAGGAATGAAGATTACTTGCTAATAAGCTGATTTATTTTAAATAAGCTTTTCCGGTTCAATGATGTAAGAAAATCATTGGATTCTGGAGTTGTGCATGCAATTGGCTGATCATTTGCTTGTACAGGCAAGAAATTATCTTTCCGAATGAACTTTGAATAGCAGAGAAACGATTCCATCGCTGATATTGTCTAGTATTGGATAGGTGTAATTGGCATATTTTGTAATACATTTCTGCAGATAGAAACCACAGGAAAGTAATTTCTTGTGGTTTTTTTGATGCGCCCAGTGGGCACATAATACCTTGATAGGGATAGGGAAAAATAATCCGGGTTGAGGTTAATTACGGCATCGAAGGAGATGATGATATGTCACGAATTATCGTAAATGATTTAACATTTAGCTATGATACCGCCTATGACAATATATTTGAGCATGTAAGCTTTGAGATCGATACGGATTGGAAGCTTGGTTTTATCGGAAGAAATGGCAGGGGGAAGACTACCTTTCTTAACCTGCTATTAGGAAAATATGATTATAAGGGAAGCATTACGGCATCGGTAGATTTTGATTATTTTCCATTCAAGGCAGAGGATGAGAATATCCTGACCATAGATCTTATGAAGCATACGATTGCCCCATTTGATCAGTGGGAAAAGGAAATGGAGCAGTGCCTGAAACGGACGGTGACCGATGATGCGGAAACGGGAACCGGCAATGGCGATCCGGAAAGTGCAGATGCAGCTATGGAACGCTTCGGACAGCTTCAGGAGCTTTATCAGAATCACGACGGTTATATTATGGAAGAGCTTATTGAAAAAGAGCTGGGCAAATTACAGGTAGACCTTTCGGTTCTAAGAAGGCCGTTTGGCACCCTAAGCTTTGGCGAACGGACAAAGATTATGCTGGCGGCGTTGTTTCTAAAGAAGAATAATTTCCTTCTGATCGACGAGCCTACGAATCACCTTGATATGGCGGGAAGAGAAACAATGGCTAATTACTTGCAGGGAAAGACCGGTTTTATATTGGTATCCCATGACCGCGCTTTTCTGGATCAGTGTATCGACCATGTCCTTTCGATTAACCGCAGCAATATTGAGGTACAGAAAGGAAACTATTCCTCCTGGAAGCAGAATAAGGATTGGCAGGATAACTTCGAGCTGGAAAAGAATGAACAGATAAAAAAGGATATTGATGAGCTTGCGGTTGCAGCGAGAAGAGCCATGGGATGGTCGGATAAGGTGGAAGCCTCTAAGATCGGAAATCATGTATATGATCGCGGTGCGGTTGGACACAAAGCAGCGAAGATGATGAAAAGAGCAAAATCAATTGAAAGCAGAAAACTAGAGGCAATCGAGGAGAAGAAGGGACTTCTGAAAAACGTAGAGCAGGTGGATGAACTGAAAATGAATGTCCTTCCGTTTCCCAAGAAGCGTATGATAGAGGCAGAAGATCTAAGTCTCTTCTATGGGGAACGGGAGGTGGTGTCCCATATTAATTTTACATTAATGCAGGGGGACCGCGTTGTGCTTAACGGAAATAACGGTTCCGGCAAATCAACCCTGATCAAGCTGCTTCTCGGTGAAAGCATCCAGTATACCGGGCGGTTATTTGTCGCATCCGGGTTAAAGATATCCTATGTATCGCAGGATACCTCATATCTTCGCGGTAAGCTGGAGGATTTTGCTGCTGCCTATGGATTGGATGAAACCATTTTTAAAACCGTGCTCCGGCAGATGGATTTTGCAAGGAATCAATTCGGGAAGGATATCCGTGAATTTAGCGGGGGGCAGAAGAAAAAAGTTCTGCTGGCAAAAAGCCTGGCAGAACCCGCCCATATATTTATCTGGGATGAACCGTTAAACTTTATTGATGTTTTCTCAAGAGTTCAAATGGAGGATTTAATCCTGAAATATCAGCCAACCATGCTGTTTGTAGAGCATGATCGTGCTTTTCGCGAGAAGATAACCACGAAGATGGTCGATCTTAACATTTAAAGCCGCCTCGGCCGATATCAGGATCTTTCTTTTGATATGCAATTAGTATAATGTCTTTTCTTAAAGAGGAGCTGATGGATTGCTCAAGATCGTTGATCTTTCTTATTTCGTCCTCTGTGATATTGGCTAAGTCATAATCTTCAAGAGAGATTTTATCCATACTATACCGATCCTTTCTGCATATGCTAAGCGGTAAAGCTTATGGGTGCTCATATCATTAATTTAGAGGTAGTATATGTACCCTTAAGTAAATATATTAGAAAATGTTATAAAATTAAATTCACAGGAAAGGAGAAAGCCTTTATGACAAGATATATTATGTTTGCATAGCAGGGGCTATTGCAACGTGAAAGTGAAAAATAGCCTTTGCTATTCCTAAAAGAGTTCATTTATTTAGGAGGGCAATATGAGCTATAAGAAGGCAAGTCATGTTCTGCCATTAGAACTGGTAGAGTTAATACAGGATTATGTGGATGGAGAATATATCTATATTCCGAAGAAAGACAGGAATCGAAAAGCCTGGGGCAGTAATACAACGATACGGGAGGAACTGGAAACAAGGAATTCAAGTATTTATGCGAATTATCTTAATGGGATGTCTACCGATTCCCTTGCAGATCGGTATTATCTGTCCATAAAAAGTATTCAAAGAATTGTATTAAATAAAAAAAGAGAATCCTACCTATGATAAGTTCGCTTCCAATGACCGGGAATTGGTTGAGAAATATAGCTTTGACAAAGGCATTCACAGTAAAAATGGTGTGGAGCTAATGCTGGAGGAAGTGGATTATATAGTAAAAAGACGGGAAAAGGATACCTGTTGCAGAGAGGAAAATCAGCTTGCAATCGACATCCGATGCGAGTATCCGACCGAGCTGAGGGTGGATAAGCTTCTAAGCGATACGCTGCATCTGTCCAGAAGCAAAATTAAAAGTATGGATCAAAAGCATCTGATCTGTGAGAAAACCGGCAATCATCCGTTAAAGTCCAGGGTTAAGAACGGGATGAGCTTTACGATCACGATAATGTAACGATTTATTAAAAAGCTGTCCTATGGGCAGCTTTTTCGTACTTCAATTATTACTATATATAAGAGGTGGATTAATTTTACATTAAGATTGCAATAAATCTGTTGCTTACGCAGTTAATATATTATATTATTCAAATAGCAGGATTTAGTGGGCAAGACCAAAAGCCACGCGGAAATGAGTAAAAAAAGAAAGGGTGGAGAAGTGGTATGAAAAAGAAAGAGTTTGATATTAACGCAAAGAGAATATTGATTTTTCTGGGAGTTACATTTGGGATTACCTATCTTTATGAAATCGGTGTTGTCGGGAGATTGCTTCATTCCGGTAATAAAGAAATCCAAGCGGTTGGACAATTATTGGTTGCTATGGCGATGTTTATCCCTGCAATCGGCGTGGTGATTACTCGGCTGATTACGAAGGAAGGCTTTGCAGATTCCTGGATTCGTCCCAATCTGAAGGGGAACGTGAAGTACTATTTATTTGCATGGTTTGGACCGGTTGCTTTAACGATCCTGGGCGCTGTTATTTATTTTCTTATATACCCGAATAATCTTACTTTTAACATGGAGTATCTTGCCTCCGTATATAAGGCCAATGGTCTTACGATGGAGGCCTCGCAATTGAGGAATATGATAGCCGGTCAGACAGTGGTTGCGATTCTGATGGCGCCGATCTTGAATGCGATTACCTGCTTCGGGGAAGAGTGGGGCTGGAGAGGATACCTTCTGCCGAAGATGTCGGAGAGATTCAAGATAATTCCGATGCTGTTAATTAACGGAGTGATCTGGGGGCTGTGGCATGCGCCGTTAACCATATTGGGTCACAATTATGGTTTGGGATATGCGGACTATCCGTATCTTGGAATCTTTGCGATGTGCCTTTTTTGCATTGTTATGGGAACGATTTTCTCCTATGTCACATTAAAAACAAAAAGCTGCCTGCCTGCAGTCATTGCACATGGAAGTATCAATGGTTTTGCTTCGATTGCTGTCTATTTTACAAAGGACGGAGGAAATCCTTTTATTGGACCGGCACCAACCGGAGTGATCGGAGGAATTGCATTTATTCTTACGGCTATAGTAGTAGCAATTCTTCTGATGCGGGAAGAAAAAAGAAACAAAGGGAATGTCATAATAAATGCATAGGAATCGTAGGATTGAGTGTTTTAGTAAATCGAAAAATATGTGTTATTCTTTCGCTACAAGTTAAGGCGGAATTCACTTCCTTCCTGCAAAAAGCAGCACAAGAATGAGGTTAATTATGAAATTATATATTAAGCAGAGAGTTTTTTCACTGGGTGATAAATATGATATCTATGATGCGAATGAGAATGTAGTATTCGATGTAAAGAGCGAGCTTTTTACAATTGGTGCAAAGCTTCACCTATATGACCTGAATGGACAGGAATTGTACTATATTAAAAGAAGAATCACCTTCTTTTTGGCAAAGTACGAAATATATAGGAATAATACGCTTTGTGCTTCTATTAGCCAGGAGTTTACTCTTTTTAAATCAAAGTTAAATGTAGACAGCTGCTATGGCAGCTTTACCCTCAATGGAGATTTCTTTAGTATGGATTATGAAATCTACAAGGATGGCCTGTATTTTGGCAGTGTTCGTAAAAAATGGCTTTCCTGGGGCGACAGCTATGAACTGGATATACCGGAAGCGGAGAATGCAGGCTTCTTCTGCGCATTCGTGATTGCTATCGATAATTGCATGCATAATGAGAATAATGGATAGTTGATCGTTACTTGACAAAATCAGTTATTGCTATACCATGGATATTATGTTTTTTATTCCGGCTCAGACTTACTCGCAGCTGGTGGCTCTATTGTATTGCGATACAAATAAATGCTGACGGAAGTACACAGTGAAAGGTGGTATTTTCGTCAGCATTTTGTATTTTCATTCATACAGGCGAACCCCTGCTAGGGGAATTCGTAACAATTGGATTTATGCAAGTGAATTCTTTAGAATTAAATTTTTGCTTCACTGTAGTTGTCCTTAGTAAATAAATTCATATATAGATTGGTTAATTCGTCTCGCTAAATGATCTATATTGGTTTAATAACAGGTCGTTTGAGATTGTAATAGATATTTTAAGTTAACGTTTTTTGTGGGTAACAGGGTGGGATAAACCAGGTTGGAATTAGGAGGAAATACCCTTTCGGGGCTTTTTTACCAGCTCAGGCTCAGATGTCATAGGTTTAAAGGAATTCAGGATGCTGGAATCTGTCTTTTTCTTCTTTTTCGTTTCTTTTTTAATGTTCTTATTTGCCATGAAATCACTCCTTTGATTTGTATATAATTTACACCTATAATGCCATTATAATGAACTATTCTAATTTCGTCCAGTATAATTTCAAATTTAAGGTAGTCCCGCTAAATGTTACTGTTCACACCTATCCTGTATACCATGTTATAATAAAAACGGAAGGAGGAAATGCAAGCTCGCTTGCAATTTCCTATCAAACTCTTTTAATAACTTATGACATCCATAGCAATTGATAAGATTTGAAAAATAGTATAGAATGAAGGTGTTGCTTTTTATGCATATCCTATAAGATAGCGGTAATTTTTAATTGGGAAATGATTGCAATAGGACGAAATGATAAGGATGATAAAGGCTTGCTACATAACGAAATCAGAATATTATGAAAGTTAGCATCATATAAGAAAGATGGTGAAGGAATGGAGAAGGTTATATTAGAAACGAAAAATTTATCTTTTCATGATACAATTCATTATCAGGATATACAAATACAGAAGGGGAAGGTGAATTTTATCGTGGGCAGGAGCGGAACCGGTAAATCCACTCTGCTTCGGTTATTTAATGGTACATTAACGCCGAGCGGCGGGGAGATCTGGTATCAGGGCAGGAAAATATCAGAAATTGATACCATAGAACTCAGGAAAGACGTGTCCTTAATTAGTCAGTCGGTTTATCTGTTTGATACTTCCATACAGGAAAATTTCCGGCAATTCTATGAATATAGAGGCATAGAGGTTCCGGCGAAGGATCGTATGGTGGAGTATTTGCAGATGTGTCAAATTTCGTTCCCTCTCGATAAGGATTGTACAACAATGTCCGGCGGAGAGAGGCAGAGAGTTTATATAGCAATCTTTTTATCCTTTCTGCCCAAAGTGATTATGCTGGATGAACCGACTTCCGCATTGGACAAGGAAAACAGTAAAGTGGTCATTCAAAATATAATTGACTTCTGCAGGGAAAAGGAAATAACGATCATTATCGTTAGTCATGATAATCAGATCGTTAATGCATTTGCAGAAAATATTATCCTGATCGGAGATACAAACTTGATATGAGTATCAAACGTGTTGCGAATGAAATTTGTTTCCGATTACTTATCAATGTGTAAATTGTGCAAACTGATGAAGTTAATTTATAAATCGGCTTTTGATACTCAAATCAAACTTGTGATGTGCAAAAAGCCGCGTAGAAATGAGGTTGAAAATGAATAGTATTGTAAAATTGAACATTCTGCAATTTAGTCTAATTTATCTGCTTCTACTTATCATTTTAGCAATTATGAAGAAATCAAAAATCAACCAGACGAAACTGCTGATCGTTGCAAGTTTAAGAATGACCGTTCAGCTGGTTCTGGCAGGACTGATTCTTACGTACATTTTTAAAAATCCACATCCGCTGTTCGTAATTCTGTATCTGGTGGTTATGATCGCATTCTCGATTCAAAGAGTGCTATCTAAAAACAAAGACATTAATAGAAATTTTAAGATTGCAATATCGTTATCCCTGACTTTTTCCGGGTTGTTTGTTCTTGCCTACTTTATATTAGCCGTTGTCGGCGAGAGTTTCTTCAACCCGCAGTATACCATACCGCTGGCAGGTATGATTATTGGCAACGCAATGACCGGGGTCACGCTTGGAATGAAGACCTTTATGGAGAATATAAAAACTCAGAGAAATAGAATAGAAGCACTCTTGAATCTGGGGGTTACACCGAAGAAAATATTACTTCCGTTTGTGAACAATGCATTGGAGACTGCTTTACTTCCAACCATGAACAATATGCTCGGCATGGGTATCATTTCCCTTCCCGGTATGATGACCGGGCAGATTTTGTCCGGAACGGAACCAACAACGGCGATCATGTACCAGATTGCGATTATGATTGCAATTTGTACATCGGTTTGCCTGACGGTATTCTGTACATTGAATTTCGGTTATCGAACCTTGTATAATGAACGCAACCAGATTCAATTGTAGGAGGATGGAGAATTTGTTACTATTCACACCCGACATGTATACCATGCTATGATTTCAATAAATGTATCCGATTCGGAGACGCTTTCGCTTCAAATACTCCTTATCGGATATCATTTTTCAAAATCATATCATGAACAAAAAGAACGTTCATGATCTTTAGCTCCGATC
>DOWG01000111.1 GCA_003519685.1 Lachnospiraceae bacterium | reverse complement strand
CCGGAAGAGCAATCGATAGCATTGGCAAGGACAGCCCCGTGACCTTATTGATATTCGAGATAAAAAAATCCGTATATTTAAAATAGCCAAGCAATCCGATCGAGAAAATTATCGATATCACCAGCCATAATTCTGCCTTCTTTGTTCCTGCATGCTTTTCAATCAGAATACCCAGGATATAATGGACTACGATAGATAATACCATCCAAACGATATATTTCGGTTCGCCCCATCCATAAAAGATAAGAGAGGAAAAGAGGAGTACCGGATTTTTCAATTTCTCTGGTACGATAAAATAGAAAAGAAGAACCACAGGAAGAAAGTAATATAAAAATGTTATACTTGAAAATAACATGATTTCTCCTAAAACCACATCCTTGATTTCTTTCCTGTCAGAATACCCAATTCGGAATCAGGACATGGTTCATCTTATAATAATTTATTTATTTCTTTAATTCGATATCCAGCTCCCCATCACAGACTTCCTTGAATGCATCCACCATTTGCTTGGATGTCACATTTTCCTTTAAAGCAGAAGAAACCATAAAGAGCATGATCACATCATCATGACCTACAACCCGAAGATCATCTGCCTCAACACAGATCCACTTTCTGGTATCAATTCCTTTCAGCATTTCATCGGCAACCGTTTCTGCATCCTTTTCATCGTTTAACTGAACCAGTACCAGGGAATATGCCTGTGAACCGATCATTGCTTCTGAAGCAACGGCTTCCTTTATTTTGGATGCATCCGAAAGCCCGGTATAATATTTCACCGAATCACTATTACTTAGATCCACCGGAATGTCCGCTACCATCAGTCCAGGATTCTTAACTTCATAGATCTCCTTAATCATAGAGGAAAGCCCACTATCCGCGGTATCTTGCGTATTCCCATNNTTTTTTTACTCTCTCCTGCGGCATCCTTAGAAGCATCCTTGCTGCCATTTTTTTTATTCTCTCCTGCGGCATCCTTGGAAGCATCCTTGCTGCCATTTTTTTTATTCTCTTTTGCGGCACCCTTAGAAGCATCCTTGCTGCCATTTTTTTTATTCTCTTCTGCGGCACCCTTAGAAGCATCCTTGCTGTCATTTTCTTTATTCTCTCCTGCGGCATCCTCAGAATCATCCTCGCTGTCATTTTTTTTATTCTCTCCTGTGGCACCCTTCGAAGTATCCTTGCTGTCATTTTCTTTATTCTCTTCTGCGGCATCCTCAGAAGCATCCTTGCTACTATTTTTTTTATTCTCTTTTGCGGCATCCTCAGAATCATCTCCGCTATCATTTTCTTTATTCTCTTCTACGACATCCTCGGAATCATCCTCGTTGTCTTCTATTTCATCCGTCGGATCCTGTGCATCATCGTCTGTGGAATTATTATCCGAGGAATTGTTATCCGATGAAATTTCATTATCCCCTGCTATGTTCTCCGGATTATCTGTTTTTTTACCCTTACAACCGGTAAAAGCGCTTATAGCGAAAACTATCATCAAAACGTAAGCTAATTTTTTTTTCATATTGAAAAACCCATTGCCTTTCTAAAAAGTCTTCTGTTTCCTCTTCTTATACTACCGTTTTATAGTAGTTAACCTCCTTTCCGTAAAAAACCATAATAGAATAAGAAGTAAAACGAGTACTATACACTTATTAGACTACATAGCTTCATTTTGGTTCCATTTTATTCAAGGGTATGTAATGCTTTCCAGATACAATCCCTGCGCATCCGCCAGGCGTCCTGTCTTATCTCTTTCCTTCGATTCAATCATTGCCGGAATCTGGTCTGCATCCAATATCCCCAGTCCGACATCAATTAAGGTTCCGACGATCCAGCGGACCATATTATAGAGGAATCCATTCCCTCTTATCCGGATACGGATTAATCCGTTCTCTTCTTCGATTGATATGGCATACAGCTCCCTTACCATGGACTTTTTCTTTGATTTGGCATTCGAAAAAGCCGTAAAGTCATGGGCTCCAAGAAAATAGGAACTTGCCCGGCGCATAGCATCGATATCCAGCTTCCCTGCTATATGCATACTGTACTTACGTAAAAACGGATGGGAATATTCCCGGTTCCATATTTTATAAAGATAGGTTTTATCTTTGGCATGATACCGTGAATGAAAACTGTCCGGGACCTGCTCTGCTTTAAGAATACTGATATCTTCCGGGAGATAATGATTTAAATAATCTTTGATTTCCTTCTCCGATAGCTTCCTGTTGGTTTTAAAATTGGCGATCTGCGCCAGGGCATGAACTCCGGCATCGGTTCTGCTGCAGCCGATGATCTCTATATTCTCCCCGGTCAGTACCTGCAGCACCTTCTCAATTTTGCCCTGGATCGTATTCTCATCCTTACCCAGACGCTGCCAGCCCTTGTAACGTCCTCCGTCATATTGAATTGTTAATTTATAGTTCTTCATTGACTACCTCAAAATTCTCCNNTTTACAATGATTACAATGGATGCAATTCTCCACTCTCTTCATCTTATCCTGCCATTCCTGATTTAAATATACCGAAACCGGTGCTCTTCGTATCATAAGAGACATTCTTGCCGAGGTGGGGATATCAATATTGGCCGGACAGGGAAGGCAGTAGCCGCAGCCTCTGCAGAAATCGCCGCCCAATTCCTTCCGGTCCCTTCGAATGACAGCTTCCAGTTCCTCATTCATTGTGGGAGGATTCTCTATGTAGGAGATAAATTCATCCAGTTCCTTCTCCCTCTGCACTCCCCAGATCGGAAGGACATGATCAAATTGAGCAAGATAAGCATAGGCAGCTGCAGAATTCGTTATTAACCCTCCGGATAAAGCCTTCATGGCAATAAATCCAATCTCTCTTTCCCTGCACCGCTTTGCCAATGTAACCTCCTCTTCGGTTGCCAGATAGCTAAAAGGGAATTGGATGGTCTCATACAAACCAGATTCTGCCGCCTCCATTGCAACTGTGATTCGGTGATTGGTAATACCGATATGCTTTATCAGTCCCTTATCTTTTGCTTCCAGCATCGCCTCATACAGCCCGGTTCCATCTCCCGGTTTTGGGCAAAAGCTTGGATTATGAAACTGGAAGATATCGATATATTCCGTTTTCAGCATGCGCAGAGAGGTATTAAGCTGGTTCCAAAAATCCTCTGTATTCAATGCCTGTGTTTTTGAAGCAAGAATAATCTTATCCCTGACACTATGTAATGCATATCCGATTTTTTCTTCACTGTCGGTATAGAATCTCGCCGTATCAAAAAAGGTAATCCCACCATGATATGCTTTCTGTAATAGATAAGCAGCTTCCTCCCTGCCGATTCTTTGAATGGGCAGCGCTCCGAACCCATTCTTATTTACTGTAATTCCTGTCTTACCTAACGTTACAAGCTTCATATATTTCCTCATTTCTGCGCGGCTTTTTGCATTTCACAGAGTTTACGGATACCGCGCAGACATAAACTCTGGAAGGGAAGGATATCATTTGAGGACCTTTCACTTGGATTCATATTACAAAATCGTTCGTATCTTCCATCTTACTGCGATCCGCAATCTTTCTGCAGGCATCGAACAATATAGGAATGGAATCCTTATCCTTGTATTTTACCTTTACACACCGCTTGCCGAATTTTGCATTTGTTAATTCTTCCTTTAACTCCTCCAGCATTACAAAATCTAAGGTATGAAATGTAAAATGTGTCTTTGTTGCATTGAATGCAATGTATTGACCAAGGAATTTATAGGTAGGCATCTGGTAAGAAATCGTTTCTTCCCAATTCGGATAGTTCTTCCGCATAAAGGTGACAAATGCAACAACCCATTCCTTTTTCTCATCCTCGTAGCTGTCGATATACTCGTTTACAGAATCCATTATGCTATCTACCTCCACCCGAAACCGCAAGTTAATCTTCACCCCTTACAAAATATACTTTAATAATCATTATCTTCATTATCCATCATTTTCATCCATCCTTTCTATAATTACCGTCTTTGATTACGATCTGTTCATTAATACTATTTTACCACCAGCCTATAAAGGGTGGCAATCTCAATTTATTGTCCGCCATTCTCATAAAAGCAACCGATTGTTACTATTCACACCACCATGTATACCATGTTATGATTTCGACAAATGATATCCGATAAGGAGTATTTGCATTCGTTGGTACTTGGCTCCATATTTTTTCGGATACATTTGACGAAATCATAGGATAGACTTTGCCCAGGTGTGAACAGTAACAACCGATTCTATTTTTTTGTCATAATTTCTGCCTATAAAAAGAATACTATATATTCTAGGAATGTGTGCATAAAAAGCATCTTGGCACTTAAAAAATTTCCAAATGAAATCATATATTTATTCGCGGAGTTTTTAAAGAAAGGCAGCAAAAGCTGCCTCAAAATAAGGATGGAATGGTGATAGAATGTTTACAGATCAGAGGTTGACTCAGGCTTATAATAATGCCAAGGTTTTGTTATTTGATGATCATTCAAAATTTATATTTTTCAGTGACTCCCATAGAGGGGATGACAGTGTATCGGATGAGTTTGCCAGAAATCAAAATCTTTTTCTGCATGCTCTGGATTGGTATTATAACAA
>DOWG01000265.1 GCA_003519685.1 Lachnospiraceae bacterium | reverse complement strand
CCGTTTAGCGGCCGCCCACCTTTAATAATATATTGCTCCATTGCACACCTCTAATAGTTTTTATCTTTATCGAACAAATGATTGTTAATTTTGCATATAAAACAGGTCATGAGTTTGTTAACTATTTATCCATAAATTGATTATACCACAAAGTGAAGTTTTGTAAATTGTTTTTTGATAATACAAACATACTAATTGCCCGATAATTCCGCACTTTCTTACTTCATCCCCCTCTCATTTCCTCTTTTGACAATTGGTGATTGAATTTTTTTAGAATATTCTATAATAAATTGTTCTCTTGCCATAGTAATATTTTAAATAAGATTACCTTTTCTATTCATTTACCCATCCATAAATCTGAAGGGAATTCTATTACAAAATGCCTATGTTTTGAAATTGGTTTAAAACATTGAATTTTTGATAAAATATGTTATAATCAAATAACAACCAGAGGAAAAGTTAGGTAACCTTTACACATAAAAGATAAAGTAGGCCTTAAACGGAGATGATTTTATGGCATCAAATTATATTACAATTGAATCTGTTACCGGTGGTGTAAAAAATCGTGTAAAACAGAATCTTAAATTTAAAACAGGTAAATTTGTCTGGAGAATTAAATTCACTGCTCCTTTGAATCCCTCCTCGGTAAATAACCGTAACCTGTATGTTACTTCTTTAAATCAGGTACCGTTACTTACAAATATACGGTATGATTCGGTCCATAATTATATCGAGATTGAACCCCTGGAGCCCTATGAAAAAGACCAATCTTACCTGTTACATGTCACTACCAATGTCAAATCCAAACATGGGCAAAAGCTGCCGAATGAAATTTCAATTCAATTTCGAGTATAAAATAACAAAGATGACGTATCACTCCTTCGTTACTTCTTTCTCATCCGTTAGCGGTTCCTCCGGTTCTTCTGGAGGATCCTCGTCATCTTCGATCACTCCATGTTCTTCTTGGCTTTCCTGGTTTTTCTGATTTCCCCAATTGCTTTGTTCTTCCGGTTCTTCCGGGTTTTCTTGTTTTTCCCAGTTTTCCGGTTCTTCTTGATTACTCTGTTCTTCCGATTCCTCTTTTTTTTGCTTTGCTGCCTTGGCACGGCGCTTTAATTCCTCTATCATTTTCTCTTTATCGGTTTCACCGGAATAATATGCCTTTAGCATTTTGGCTTTCTCTACATAATTTCCTTCCCCGAACCATAGAATGATATCCGAGCATTCCTGAATACAAGCTTCCTCCATGCCGGCTTTATAATAAAGCTTCGCCAATTCGTAAGCCCACTTTTCTATGTATTCCGTATTCTTAAGCGTAACCAGTGTATCGATCAGCTTTTCATACGGCTCCCCTTTCAGCTTATCGATCCGATAGCGGAAAATATAATTATAAAAGTCTTTCGGTGCCATTTTTTCATATTCTTTCAGATAATATTCTGCATCCGGAACGTTAAGCATCTTAATCGACAGCGTGACCAATTGAAATAGGACTTTTCTGGTTTTAAATTTCTGATATACCTTTAACAGAAGCTCCATTGCCTCCTCATATCTTCCATTCTCCTTATATACTTCAGCCATAATACTTAGATCAGAGGTGTTTTTTATCTTCTTAAGGGAAATCGTATTCAGTATTTTCAGAGCGGTTTCGTAATCTCCCTCTCCCATCTTCTTTCTCATTTCTTCGATTTTAACTATATTCTCATAGACGCCCATAGATTATAACCTCCTTTGCATCACCGTTTGTTACCTTGAATAACATTATACTATCATTTGTATCTGCATTCGACAAGTATATATAACAGCAAAATACTGCCCCAACAACGTTTGAGACAGTATTTATTATAGGAGTGTCATAAATCACATAAAAGCTATAAATTCATCTTATCCGGGATTAGTACTCTTTATAATAATTTAAGGTGTTAAGGAGCTCCGGCACCAATTCTATCCTGTCTTTTTCCAGAAGACGATGCCTGGATTCCACTTCCCGTATTTTCTTTAGTTTTTCACGATTGTAGCGCGCCATTGCTTCTTCAAATAGTGGCTGCATTCCCAATCTTTCGCGAATTGCCTTGGCAAACGGACAATAGGTCGCTAGCATTTCGCGAACCGGTTTATTTAATCGGATTGCTCCCTTGGCTTCATAATTGATCCACTGCTCATAATCAATTACAAAGATTTCTCTGCTGTTATTACGTCCCTTCTGAATCTGATTCTTGAGCTTCTCTTTCTTTTCCTCCGAGAGATCTTTATTCTTGCGGTAGAATTGCAGATAGTCGGAATACTCCGAAGTAAGGGATTTATGCTTGATATCATTCCATGCCGTACCTTCTATGGTTCTGCACATCTCCCAGCGAAATCTTCCAAATACCTTTACCATTAAGGTGGTCAAATTGGTAAAGGTAAAGATCGGAAATAGGAATCGCCCAGAGGTATCTCTCTTTTTCCCCGTAATCTCCTGCCACATAATCCCGTTACATCCGACCGTCGGCATTAAGATAATGTCCGGATAAACCCGTTTTATAATGTATTCCTTAGTAATTTTCTTTTCCTCATTGGAATAGATTACTTCGTGGTCAAAGACAGAGTAATCAATCTCAAGCAGCTTATTAATAGTTGCATTTATCTTCTCCGGTGTCACATGGATTCGGTCAAAATCGCTGGCAAGCATATCCCTGTGCAATACGGGAACAAAAACAGAGATCTGACCATTCGTCGTCCGATTGTTGTAACGAAACATATTTTGTATCTCGTATTCTACTTTTCTGATCGGATTAACCAGCCAGTCCCGTCCTTCCTCCTCTGTTAGTTTCCCTTGCTTTCGTATGGATCTGACATATTCCGGGTATTCCATGTCAAATTCATTCTTTGACGGATCCTTCCTGCCTTCATAAATTAAGGTCAGCCATTCCTTGATATTGTAAACCCCGCAAGTGCCATTACAGGGTGTTTCTTTTAAAAAATAAAGGGAAAGCAGCTGTTCGTTTGTCAAAAGACGTTCATCGGCATATCCGTATTTTAAAAACATATCAATTATCTTGGGGACCTGCTTCGTTTTATATGCCTTAAGAAAGACTTTCATATATAATTCATAATGATTTGCTGTTACATTTCTTCGAATGGTACGGGTCTCATTATCGGAAGAGCTTCGATCCTTCAGGTTGATAAAATCCAGCATAGCGTCCTTCATGGATTCTGCTTTCTCCGTACTGATTTCCGCATAGTCTATAATCTTTTGGAAGGAATCCTTCAGTTCCTGCATGGCTTTTTCGGAATCCGCCTTCGAATACTTTAAAAAGGTTTCTTTATTTATTGTTTCCTTCGTATCCGTTATAAGAAGATTGTAGATTTCCTCCATCCGCTTGCGGTTTACGGAATACGGGAAGCCAATCATCCGATTTACAAAATCATCTGCCTTATTGACCTCTTTCATAATTTTCTTCATGAGGTCGAGAAATTCCTGGTTATCCCCGCCGGCGCTGCTGATCTCAAGGGCCAGCCCGGCAATCAATTGGAAAAAGCAGGTTTCCGTATCATCAAAGAGGCATTCGATTAAGGATATATAAGCTTGGGCCTGCTCTTTTAAAATTTCAATCAGTTGATTTATGATACCGACCTGATCATTTACCTGAAATAACGTTATCGCATTCCCATAGGAGTAGAAAGACTTGATAACCTCCATCGGCAACGCTCTGCATTCAATATAATACCCAATCCGATCCTCCATAAGCTCCAGGTCATACTCCGGCAGGTATAATTCATCGAAACGGTCCGAGGTCCGTGCCCGGTATCCCCCTCGATTCGCGGAATCTAAATATTCCTGATAGCTTTCTGTCAGAAATTCATATATACTGGAAAAATGTTTACGCATACCTTGATAGATTTGATTAAGATCATATATTTCTCTATTGTTGGATGCCACCATAAACCCATGATAATCACTGTTAATTGAAAAAATCTGTTCCAATTCTTCGTTTTGATTAACGGGAAATGCATAGATAAACAAGTCATCTAAGGCTGTATATGTACTTTGGAATTTACCGGTATATAAATCATTTACTCCTAGAAAGGCTCCTGTACTCACAACCATTTTTGCACCATTATTGTGAATTAATACTCTCCCCTTTATCACAAGGGCGATACTAAAAACAGGCTCTCCTTCCGTGAAAATAACGGTTCCTTTCATTAGTTGGTTTACTGCATTGGGATTTAATCTCCATTCCATTGTTACACCGCCTTAATCTATTCTATATTCATGTTCTCAATTGCTACTGTTCACACCCGGACAAAGTTTATAATATGATTTTGACAAATGATATTCGATAAGGAGTATTTGCATTTGTCGAAATCATAGCATGGCATACATGTCGGGTGTGAATAGTAGCTCTCAACTGTTATTATATACTAAATTATCTTTTAAAAAAGGGGAATATCCCATATTTTATCAATATAGGACAAAATTCTTATATCCCTGTTCCGGAATAAAGGAAGCCCTTTCCTGCCGGGAAAGCATGTTTTTAATAATAATAGTAACTTCTTAGCGGAGCGTTTTTTATCGTATAGGACGTAATTTCTTATACGACAAAAAAAGAGTACCGATTCTTCACGATACTCTGTAAATTCATTGCTAATTATATTTTAATCCGTGCGTTCTGCTTTGGATGAATACCATAAGCGTTACCTTTACAGTTAACTCGGTCCAGGCATCCTCACGGCACACAGGAGGTTTTGCTTAGTGCTGCTTCATTCCTGACCTGACACGGTTCACAAATTCCTGTTGCGTAAGACCCAAACGTCAACACCACTTATAAAGGGCTGCCCTACAGTAAAATCATCCGGGGCAGAACATCACCCCTGCTATAGCGGATTGCAGGTACAGGGCACCGCTATCTCCCCGGCTGCACGGAAATTTTATAACAAAATTATAGAACAATTTTAATTGCAGCGAAAAGCTGTATGCCAAGTATAAAGCTTTTTTACTCTTATGTCAACCCTCAGACTTTTCCTTTTTCTTCCTTCCTGTCCCCTCTTTTATCCTCTACTGCTTCCTTCTCTGCCAGTTTCTGCTGCTTGTTCCGGCATCTGAGTTCTTTAAAGAATGTCTGCAATATTTCGGTGCACTCCTTTTCCATAACACCGTAAACCAGCTCGGCCTGATGGTTAAACTCCTCCATCTGTAATAGATTGAGTATCGAGCCGGCGCAGCCTGCCTTCGGATTCTTAGTGCCTACCACCACTTGCTTAATTCTCGCCTGAACAATTGCTCCGGCACACATCTGACATGGCTCTAACGTAACATACATAATGCAGTCTTCCAGGCGCCAATCTCCCATGGCTTTACTGGCCTTCTCGATTGCAATCAGCTCCGCATGGGCTAAGGTTGTTTTCTTTGTATTCCGTTTATTATAACCTCTTCCGATTATTTTATCCTGATAGACAATTACGCATCCGATGGGTACCTCTCCCAAACGATATGCTTTCTTAGCCTGCTTCAGTGCTTCCTTCATGTATTGCTCATTGGTGGACATTACCTTCATTTCCTTTTCATATGGACTACGGACAAGAAATTTGTTATAGTAATTGTATCATAACCATAACGAGGTGACAATATGCAGATCCATGGTTTTAATAAGACGACCCTGCTCGATTATCCGCAGCATCTGGCCGCTACCATATTCCTGGGCAGCTGCAATATGCGCTGTCCTTTTTGCCATAATTCCTCCTTAGTGCTGCATCCGGATTCTATTCCCGCGATTCCAACCGAGGAGGTTCTTTCCTACCTTGCTAAGCGAAGAGGTATCTTAGAGGGGGTATGTATTACCGGCGGTGAGCCAACCGTGAATCCGGACCTTCCCGACCTGATTAAAGAGATTAAGGCACTGGGGCTTAAGGTAAAATTAGATACCAATGGTTCTAATCCTTCGCTTCTAAAGGCTTTAGTAGAAGATAAGCTGATTGATTATGTTGCTATGGATATTAAAAATTCCAGAGAAAATTACGGTTTATCCGTTGGTATAAAAGAATATAATACGAATAAAATTAATGATAGTATCACCTATCTATTAACTTCTCCAATTGCATATGAATTTCGCACGACGATTGTTAAGGAGCATCATACTTCAGAGGATATCCGGTCCATCGGACAATGGATCAGCGGGGCTAAGGCATATTATCTGCAGTCCTATAAGGATTCCGGAGAAATTCTCTCCCCAGGTCTTAGCAGCCATACAAAGGATACCTTGCTAAGTTTTGTTAAGCTGCTTACCCCCTATGTTGAAAAGGTGGAACTAAGGGGCGTGGACTAGTGCATAAGGAGGCGTAATTCGTGCAGCATACCTGTGAAACAAGTCGTCTGATCTTAAAAACCCTGGGCAAGGAGGCCGCGCCCATGGTTTTGTCCTTTTATGAAGAAAACCGATCCAGCTTTGAACCCTGGGAGCCCAAGCGGCCGAATAATTTCTATACCCTCTTCTATCAAAAAGCTTCCCTTTCTGCGGAATATCATCAAATGGCAGAAGGAAAGCTCTTAAGATACTGGGTATTTCGAAAGGATAATCCCGACGAGATTATTGGTACCGTTTGCTTTCAAAACTTTCTTAGGGCTCCCTATCTTAGCTGCAGCCTTGGATATAAATATGGGTATAAATATAATCATAAGGGCTATGCCTATGAGAGCATTCAAAGGGGAATTCGTCTTGTCTGGGACGAATATAAAATACACCGTATTGAGGCTTTTATAATGCCGAACAACGAACCTTCCCTCCGGCTTATCAAACGGCTTGATTTTGTCTATGAGGGTATCTGTTACTCCTATGCCTGCATCAATGGCCAATGGGCCGATCATCAGCGCTATGCCTTGATTAATCCTTCGGATAAAGAGTAAAAGAACATTCCCTATAGCGTAATGACCGCGCAAAGATAAGGAAACATATGTAAGATATAAGTAAGAATGCAGTCCCTGCATTATACAGAAACCGCAATATACCAGTATCCGAAATCTCCCTGTCTTAATTCCCGCTTCTTTGCCGGTTTAAAGCAATCAAAGCCGAACATTCTGGCAATAAATTTCTCCTTGTTATGATATGTTCCCGGAACCCCGATGATGTAACGGGCCCCAAACCGGTCCTTCATCTTTGCAAATATCAGATGCCGGTAGCTGTAGTATCCGTGTAGGAGAAAGCTGTTATTGCTTAATCCCCAGAGCTCTCTTGGCAGAAGTCCGATATCCTTAGGCTCAATCTTTACCGATAGAATGACCTCATTATCTTCAAAAGGATTAATCCTTGGAAAGCTTTGAAACATCCTGGCAGCTACCGGTGATTCCATACTACTGTATGGTCGATTGGCTGCCCGGTTCCTTGCTGCTTCCGTCCTCTCCTCACTTGGTATCTGCCCCACTGCGGTTTCCTGCTTCTCCGCCATGGCTTCCCTGGTTTCCTGCTTCGTATCTATGGCTTCTGCGGTTCCTTTCTGCACAGCCATCGTTTCCTGTAATTCTTTCTTCGTATCTGCGGTCTCTTTAGCTTCCCCCTTCGTATCTATGATTTCCTGGGGTTCCTTTTTCGCAGTCCCTTTCCTATCCAGTCCTCTACTTTCTGCTATCGGATCTTTTCCTGCGGTTCTGTTTCTATCATATTCTTTCTCCCCTCTCACAGGAAGGTCTGATTCTCGTTCAATCCCTCCACTCCTGCCGGGCCCCCCTGCACTTGCCGGGTTGCCGTTTTCCGCGAATCGGTCTCCTGGTATGGGATTCGCTCCCCCTAAGTCGATTTTCTTCTGCGGAGCATAAGGATTATTCGGTAAACGCTCTACCGTTTTCCAGCCTCTCGGCAATTTATACTTTGGTATCGTTGCCTCCTCCTCTATCGTAGGTAAGGGCTGGCCGGTAAGACGGTTTTGCGAAACGGGCGGTACCTCTTTCTCCGGCGCCACTGGGATTTCTTTCGGAGGCACTTTCTTTGGTTTTGGTTTCATTGCCGCCATAATTTCTTTTGCCTCAATCGGCTTATCGTCCCATTCTGTGGCATAAAATTCTCCCGAATTCAGAAAAAGAATGATCCCGCCTATATCGGAAAGCGTATAACCGGACTCCATAATATTATTCTCATCCGCCAAAAGCTTGCCATCCAATATCTGGTTTTTCAGTCGGGAGTCCCCCAGGTAAATAAGCTCTGTACCGTTATGATCCCTATGAATTAAATAAGTCGGAAATATACTGTCTGGTTGTCCCAGCATTTGTACATGCAGAGTAACTTTGCACTGTCCATTCTTTGCCTCAATCCGGGCATAACCAGAATTCTTTCTCTTTATCCCATTTTCATATTGATACATATACGAAACCATTCTTTTATAGTCAGCCAAAATATCACTCCTTTGCTATTCAAAGTTTTCGTTGTTTTATGATTCTTTTTAAATATATTCCGAAGAAACCGGCAATATTCCAAACACCCTTTTCAATCCGCTCATCCGATATAAAATCCCCCTTTTTATAAGAGCAAAGAGTTTGATTTGAGTGCGTTCTGCCGTAGGCAGATAAATACCTCTTTTTTAATAAAAAACAGGGTTGCTGCATTTGTTTTGCAACAACCCTATAATTGTAAATTTATCTGTCTTTTATCACGTATGTTATCCGTGTGGTAAGTAACCGGATAGAACCTCCGGTAACTTTTATCGCCGATGTTATCCTCGGGATACATTCGATTCTTTATATTTTGTGGATCATCCCATGTTACTGTTCACACCCTGGGCAAAGTCTATCATATGATTTCGACAAATGGTATCCCATAAGGAGTATTTGCATTCGTCGGTACTTTGGCTCCNNAAGCGAAAGCGTCTCCGAATTCGGATACATTTGTCGAAATCATAACACGGTATATATGGTGGGTGTGAATAGTAACCATCCCACCTTTATTGAATTCCCTTGTGGATTTCTTGGAGTGATTTTACGCCGGCTGCCTGATTGCTCTTCATCTGTTTGAT
>DOWG01000013.1:8026-14210 GCA_003519685.1 Lachnospiraceae bacterium | reverse complement strand
TTTTATATGACTTATGACACTCCAATCAATCTTTCGTTTCAAATACGGCAAGTATCCCCTTGGTAAAGGAAACGATAGCTTCCTCTTCTACAATCTCGTTGCTGATACATAAGCTCTCCCCCGCCGCCAGATGGATCCGGTCCAGTGGATATTTAAATCCCTCCAAGGTGAGTCCGTAGACATCACTATGAAACGGGAGAAAGGAAACATACGTTCCATGCTGTTTTTTCCTTTGCAGGGTAAAGCTTTCCCTCTTCAGATAAATCTTATTGTTCGTATCCAGGATACAAGCAGGAACCTGCTTTTCCAAGGGAAGTAAGAGCAGATGCAGATTCGCTAACGTATGATCCAGCCTGCTTCCGGTTGCGCCGATCAGGTGGATGGACGCCGCTTTGTGCGACAATGCCATTTCAATCGCAATCTGCGTATCCGTTTTGTCCTTCTCCATAGGAAATGTCTTGATAGGCACAATGCTGTCTTTGTATTTTTGCAAAATATGCTCCGAAACAGAATCAAAATCCCCCACGATATGATTCAGTGGAAGATTCAAACGGTCCGCTGCCATCAAGCCATGATCAACAGCTATAATTTCGGTATATTTATTGTTTTCTACACAATTTTTTAGAAATGCTTCGTCTATACTGCCGCCGGTAATAATTAATACCTTATGATTCATTTCCGTCATAATAATAACTATGCCCTTTCTTGACTACCTGCAAACGCCCATGCCAAAACTTTAGGTTCGCAGGTTTTTTGCGAGATTACATAGGAAAAGCTGAAAATTTATTTTTAAATTCTGCTATGTTTTCCTTGATGTTTCCTCTAAATACAGCCGTACCGGCTACAATCACATTAGCACCTGCTTCTATAACATCGGCTACATTGGAGGTATGAATGCCTCCGTCTACCTCAATATCAATATCCGCTCCGGCCCTGTCTGCCATTTCCTTAAGCTGTTTTATTTTGCATAAGGAATTCGGGAGAAAGGTTTGTCCGCCAAAGCCGGGATTTACACTCATAAGGAGTACCATATCCAGATCCTCAAGAACATAATCCAGCACATTTAATGGTGTTGCGGGATTTAATGCCACCCCTGCCCTACAGCCCAGCTCTTTGATTCCTGCTATCGTACGGTTCAGATGCTTACAGGCCTCCGCATGAACAGTAAGAATATCCGCTCCGGCCTCTTTAAAATCCTCCAGATAACGGATCGGCTCCTCCACCATCAAATGCACATCAAATACAAGCTTTGTGCTTTTTCGAATGGAGCTTATTACCGGCATTCCAAAACTGATGCTGGGCACGAAGTTACCGTCCATTACATCAATATGCAGATACTCCGCTCCGGCATCTTCCACGGAGTGAATCTGTTCCCCTAATCTGTTAAAATCCGCCGCCAATATCGACGGAGCCAGCTTAATCATTCTGATCCCACTTTCTGAACTATCGGTTAATATCGTTTCTGATTTTTTAATTCTTCATATAAAAGGACATAGTTTCGATAGCGAAGCTCACTGATCTTATTCTCTTTCAACGCTTCCTTCACGGCACAACCAGGCTCATTCAAATGCCTGCATCCGATAAATCTGCAGTTATCCTCATATTTTCTGAACTCAATATAATAATCTTTCAGCTCGTCCGTTTCAATCTCATTAATATAGAGGGAACTGAATCCGGGCGTATCACACAGGAACGTGTCGTTTTTGACATAGATCAATTCCGAATGCCTGGTCGTATGTTTCCCCCTCTTGATTTTATCACTGACGATACCGGTTTCCATCCTTGCCTCCGGTACGAACTCATTAATTAAGGAAGACTTGCCAACCCCCGAAGGACCGGCAAGTACTGTCGTCTTTCCTTGAATATATTCATAAACATCCAGGATTCCATCCTGATTTCGTACACTGGTTGTAAATACTTCATAGCCGCAGCTTAGATAGGTATCCCGAAGCATTGATATCTCCTTATTGGATACAATATCTTTCTTATTAAAACAAATGATTGTTTTAACCCCCTGTTTCTGCATCATGACCAAGAAGCGGTCCAGGAGATTTAAATTCGGATCCGGCTCCGCCGCAGCAAATAAAACCAAAGCTTGATCCACATTTGCTACAGCCGGCCTGATCAATGAATTCTTTCTGGGAAGGATGTCACAAATAATTCCTTTCCCCATAGGCTGATTATCGGTACTTATCTCTACATCATCACCCACCAGGGGCTTTATATTCTTTTTACGGAATATACCCTTTGCCTTGCATTCATACGTAATGTTTTTCTCTGGTGTATGAACATAGTAAAATCCGGCGATACCTTTGATAATCTTTCCCTTCAAACTAATCCTCCACAGCTTCAAAATTTACAACCCAAGTCTTTGGTTCCTGCTCTCCGGGCAATTTAAACGCTGCGCCATCGACATACATCACGACAATGCCTGGAGTATCACTATCTCCTTCAATCCCTGTGAGGTTAAAAGGAAACTCACCGGACGACCGCACTTCATCCATAATCGGGGTTACCCAGCCATCCTGCTCCATCTCAAGAACGATTTCTCCTTCATCGGTTCCCAGATAGTCAAATGGATTAACATCAATATACACTTCACCTATATATCTTACCTCGCTGCCCGGCTCGCTACCGCCTCCGGAAGGTCCGGTGCTGATAATAACATCGATCCGTGTTCCGGGATCCACTAACTGACCTGAGGAAGTACTCTGGTACGTAATCTGTCCGGCAGGATAGGTTTCAGATTTATCAGTTTTTACATTTCCAAGCTCTAATCCGGCATCCTTAAGCAGCTTCTTTGCCTGCTCTTTGGTAGAACCAATTAACTTAGGAACGGATACCTGTTTGTTTTCCGGACCTGTGCTTACCACAATCGTGACTTTGTCACCCTTAACAGCCTTGGTACCCCGATCCGGTTTTGTAGAGATTACAAGACCTTCCGCTATGGAATTATCTGCCACGTATTCCTTTTCCACATCAAACTGATAATCCTTATCCGTTAGTTTTTTCTCTGCCTGCGCTTCGGAAAGTCCATGCACATCCGGAATTTCAATCGGCTCTTTCCCAGTACTGATCGTCAGCTTAACCTCTGAGGTCACCGGATACTCGGTACTCTCCTGAGGATATTGCTCGCAAACAAATCCTTCCTCAATATCGTCCGAATAATCCTCTCCATAACGTATAATTGCATCCTTATATTTTGTCTTAATGAGTGCCTCTGCATCTTCCTTGGTAAGACCAATTACTTTAGGAACCTCAAAGGTTTCTACACTTGGTTCTGCCGATGGGGTCGGAGTAAGTTCCGGATCGGGAGTTACGGTTATTTCCGGATTATTCGGGTCGGTCGGTTTCTTCTTGTTCTTCGGGAAAACAAACCAAAGCACAATAAAGGTTATTGCCAATGCCAAAACAACAATCGTTACAATACTGCCGGCAACAACAAATTTATCCATCTTCGTATCAACACTGTCCAGATCCTCATCATCGTCTTCCATGGCATTATTGGTATATCCGGCCTTTGACTCATGCTCATCCTCATCCATATAAGTGCCATTCTTAATTCTACTCAAATCATCGGATATATTAATTGTCGGGGAATCATTTGCAACAAATGCAGGTATCTGTACAAAATCTCCATCCGGATGGGCGATCGCTTTTTTCAAATCAGCAATCAGCTCGGAAGCCGAGTGGTATCGTCTTTCCGGACGTTTCTGCATACATTTCTGTACTATTTTATCTAGACTGACTGGAATTTCCGGATCCAATTCACGAAGCGGCATAGCCTCCCCCTGAATGTGAAGAAGTGCAACGGACACGGTATTATCACCAGCAAAGGGTACTTTACCGGAAAGCATCTCATAAATTGTTACACCAAGAGAATAGATATCGCTCTTCTCATCACTATATCCGCCTCTGGCCTGCTCCGGAGATAAATAGTGGACGGAGCCCATAGCATTCGAGGTTATGGTATTGGAATTCGAAGCTTTCGCGATTCCAAAATCCGTAACCTTAACCTTGCCCTCTCTGGAAATTATAATATTCTGAGGCTTAATATCCCGATGAATTATATTATTATTATGGGCGGCCTCCATCCCCTGCGCAATCTGTATCGCAATACCGACCGCTTCCTTAATCTCAAGTTTACCCTTTTTCTCAATAAATTTCTTCAGCGTAATTCCTTCTACCAGCTCCATTACAATGTAATGAAGTCCGCTGTCATCACCAACATCATAGACATTTACGATATTGGGATGGGAAAGACATGCTGCGGATTGTGCTTCCCCTCTGAATTTATTGACAAAGCTTTTATCACTGGAATACTCCGGTTTTAAAATCTTTATAGCAACAAAACGATTCAGTCTCTGGTCTTTTGCTTTATATACATCCGCCATTCCGCCTGAACCAACTTTATCAACTATTTCATACCGATCACTGATAATCATACCGGATTTCAACATATTCCTCACCTCTTCTTTAAACTAATAATTATGATTGCAATATTGTCTTTCCCACCGTTTTTATTGGCTTCTCTTACTAAGGTTTCCGCTGCTATTTCCGGATTATCATTTTCTCTGACAATTTTCTCAATCAACTTATCTTCCAACATATTGGTCAGGCCATCGGAACACATTAGTACAATATCTTTCTCCTCCAGACTTACTTCAAAAAAGTCAGGCTCGACCGTCTCATTTGCACCAAGCGCTCTGGTAATTATGTTCTTATTGGGATGAACTCTTGCCTGATCCCGGTTTAGTTCTCCTGTTTTAACCATTGCCTCAACGAGGCTGTGATCCTCCGTGATCTGTTTTATTTCCTTACCGATAACATATAATCTGCTATCACCAATATTGGCCACATACATCGTTCTATCAAATATGGTCGCAACCACAAAGGTTGTTCCCATACCCTCTAATTCGGTTTTTTCCTCCGCCTTGCTTCTCAGGACCTCATTTGTCTCTTTGATTGACGTCTCAATCAAGGGGATAGGGGAAGAATTTTTACCCGACCTTATCTTTTGTGTAAAATACTCAACACAGAATCTTGAAGCATAATCACCGGCATTATGTCCTCCCATTCCATCTGCAACAATAAATAAATTCGGAAGTTGTCCAACCGGATTTACCTCGCAGAAAACATAGTCCTGGTTTACCCTTCGTTTTTCTCCAATATCAGTTATTGAAAATGCTTCCAAGTCTGCACCTCCTAGTACCGGACAACTCCTTAGACGGTATTGCTATCCATATAACTCTTTCGTAGCTGTCCACAGGCAGCATTGATATCTGCTCCCATTTCTCTTCTAATAGTAACATTTATTCTGTTTTTTTCAAGTATATTTTTGAAACTTTGTACTCTTTTGCTTTCGGATTGGCGGAAATTGCGCTCTTTTATTGGATTTACAGGAATTAAATTCACATGGCAGTTGAGCCCTTTTATCAGCCTGGACAACTCTCTGGCGTGCTCTTCCTCATCATTGATGCCTTCCACCAGACTATACTCAAAGGTAAGTCTTCTTCCGGTTTTGTTATAATAATACCGAAAAGCATCCAGGACCTCCGATAAATCATATTTTGCCGCAACCGGCATCAATTGCTTCCGTATCTCATTGTTCGGAGCGTGAAGGGAAAGCGCCAGAGTGATCGGCAGCCCCTCCCCGGCAAATGCCCGTATGCGGTCCGGAATACCGCAGGTGGAAACCGTTATATTTCTTGCACTAAGATCCAGTCCGTTCGGATCCGTAAGAATTCTTATAAAACGCATCAGATTATCATAATTATCAAAAGGCTCCCCCGTTCCCATAACCACCACATGGGATACCCGCTCTCCGGTCAGACTCTGAATTCGATAGATCTGATCCAGCATTTCGGAGGGAAGCAGATCTCTCTCTTTTCCCCCGATCGTTGAGGCACAGAACTTACATCCCATCCGGCAGCCGACCTGGGAAGAGATGCATACACTGTTTCCGTAATGATATTTCATCAACACGCTTTCAATCACCCGGTCATCCTTTAGACGAAACAGATATTTCACGGTTCCATCTTTCTGTGAATGAAGAGCGTCCACCTCTTCCAAAACGGTCAACGGCTCGCTTTCCTTCAAAGTTTCGCGAAGATCTTTGGATAGATTCGTCATCTCATCATAGCCGACTGCGAGCTTACTATGCAGCCAGTTAAAAATCTGTTTT
>DOWG01000013.1:0-7867 GCA_003519685.1 Lachnospiraceae bacterium | reverse complement strand
GTAATGCAATTAAGCGAAAGTGTCTCCGAATCGGATTCACTTGTCGAAATCTAACAATATAATATTTATCTTTTTCTGTCAAATACTATTTTCTTCGCATCCGGGACAGGAAGAATCCATCGGTATCATGAACCCCTTGAAGCAGCTGCAGATAGCCCTTCCCCGTATTCTTATCCCGCAATTGTTCTGGCAGATAGGGGTCCAGGCTTTCCGCTTCAAAATCAAAGCTTTGTAAAAACCAGTCCCGATTATCAACATTTTCTTCTTTGTTCACGGTACAGGTACTAAAGATCAAGATACCGCCGCTTTTTACATAATCCTTTACCGTGGTTAATATCTTTCTCTGTAATTCTACCAGCTCTTTTTGTTGCTTCTGTGTCAGCTTGTATTTTATGTCCGCTTTCTTTCCTAGAACTCCCAGTCCGCTGCAGGGAAGATCAGCGATTACCACATCCGCCTTTTGTTCTATGGATGGGTCAAATACCGTGGCATCCCAGACGAGCGGTTCTACATTGGTAAGACCCAGGCGTTTCTTATTCTCTTCGATAAAATGTATCTTATATTCGGTCAGATCCCTCGCCGACACCCTTTTGGCTTTTTCTGCGGCATGCAGGGACTTTCCGCCGGGGGATGCACAAACATCCACAACAAAATCATTTCCTTTAATATCGGCAACCTGGCAGACCAGCTGGGAACTGACATCCTGAACGGTAAAACGCCCCTCCCGGAAGGCTTTCAATTTATCGAGATAGTCGTAGTCCCGGATATAGAAGGCATAGTCCAGATAGCCGCTGTCCTCGACCGCAACCCCTTCCTCTTGCAGCTGTTTCTTTAATTGATTCGGTGAATTCTTATGCAAATTACACCGGATGGAGGTCTTCTTCTCCTCTAAAGAGGCAGAAAACATGCGTTCTACCTGGTCATATGGATACTGCTCCAGCATCTCTTTCACAAGCCAGCTTGGAACGGAATAGGCAATCTCCAGATAATACGCAGGATCTTCTTCTTTGTCCGGTAAGGTAAATCCGGCATTCGTTCGAATAATCGAGCGAAGTACCGCATTCACAAAACCGGAAAGCTTCGCAAATCCTCTTTTTTTAGCCAATTTTACCGCTTCGTTGCAGACCGCGGAAACCGGAATTTGATCCATATACATGATCTGATAGGCACTCAGCCTTAGAAGATTTCGAATGAGCGGCTTCATCTTCTTAACCGGCAGGGATGCCACCGTATTAATTCGATAATCCAGGGTAAGATATCTCTTTACCGTTCCGATGCAAAGCCTGCTGATAAAGGCACGCTCCTGCTTTTCCAGATGTTGATATTTATTTAAAGTCTGGTTTAAAACCGTATGACTGAATTTACCCTCCTCAAGGATTTCCAGCAGCATATCCAGGACGATCTCTCGGGAATTTACTTGTCTCATTGGTATATTATGGACAGCAGAATTGCCGGTACTGCTGCTTTCCTCTTTTGAGTGCTTAGTCACGATCTCTTCCTCCGCCAAACAATAGAATCAAACGCAGCAGCTGAAGAAGTGATGCGGCGGTTCCAGCCACATAGGTCAACGCAGCGGCACCGAGTACCTTCTTCGTTGCCTTTATTTCATCCCCGTAGAGAATACCCGTTTCTCCAAGCCTTGCCACTGCTCTTCTGGATGCGTTAAATTCCACCGGAAGAGTGATCAGTTGAAAGATAACCGCCAGAGCAAACAGCCAAATACCCAGATTAATCAAAAATTGAGAACGGGCAAAAATTACTCCGATCAGAATCAAAGGTATGGAAAGTGAAGCTCCAAAATTCGCTACCGGTACGAATGCCGCTCTGACCTTCAGCGGAATATAAGCCTTATCATGCTGAATTGCATGACCGCATTCATGCGCAGCGACGCCGATCGCTGCCACGGAGGCTTCCCCATAGACCGAATCGGATAAACGAAGCACCTTCGTCCGGGGATCATAGTGATCACTCAACTGTCCCGACACCCGCTGCACACTGACATCATAGATGCCGGAGGAATGTAAAATCCGCTCCGCTGCCTCGGCTCCGGTCATTCCCGACATACTCCGGACTCTTGCGTACCTTGCAAAGGTCGATTTTACTTTTATGGAAGCACCCATGCTTAAAAGTAAACCAATAATAACCAAAATATACGTTGGATCCATATAATAATAGAATGGCCACATATTCTTACCTTCTTTCTAACTTTCTAAACTTATCCCATTGTTACTTGTAATTCTATCCTGCTCTTTCCGAATAATAGTTTTTCTATCTATTGCGGAACAGGGACGCGTACCTATATTATATATTATATTAACTATCTTATACCGGATTTAACTAATTATTCCAATATTATCAGACAACCCTTGCTATGAATGTCATAATTCATTTCCAGCGTTCGGATGATTCGATTCCCCCAGCAGCATACCGGGAGTAACGGTATACCCACGTAGAAATGCTTCTGCGGACATTCGTTTCTTTCCTTCCAACTGAAGCTCCTGTATCTCTAAAGCATCCTGCCCGGTCATTACTACAATAGAATCCTTACAAACCTCCAGGATTTCACCGGGCTTTGCTTTTCTATCCATCTTAACAACGGCTGCCTTCCAAAGCTTTAAGGTTTTCCCATCCAATTGGGTATAAGCGCTCGGCCAGGGATTTAACCCGCGGATCAAGCGTTCGATTTGGATTGCCGGTTTTGTAAAATCAATATTTCCCATTTCCTTACTCAGCATCTTAACATAAGTAGCCTTCGAATCCTCCTGGGGTATCCTCGGAGCCGTTCCGGAAGCTATTTTATCCAGCGCTTCGAGTAACAGAGCCGCACCCAGAACAGCTAATTTATCATAAAGGCTTCCTCCGGTTTCCTCTGGTGAAATAGGAATTTTCGCTTGAAGTATCATATCTCCGGTATCTATTCCGACATCCATATGCATAATGGTAACACCGGTTTCCTCCTCACCATCAATAATGGAATACTGGATCGGTGCCGCGCCACGGTACTTCGGAAGAAGGGATGCATGAACGTTAATGCATCCATACGTCGGAATATCCAGCAAATTCTTTGGTAAAATCTGACCAAATGCCGCAACAACAATGACCTCCGGCGCCATCTTCCTTATGCACTCTATAAATTCCGGATCTCTTGCTTTGACCGGCTGATAAACAGGAAGCTGATTCTCTAAAGCCGTCTCCTTCACCGGGGAAAAAGCAATCACCTTCCCACGGCCCTTTTGCTTATCCGGTTGTGTAACAACGCCGATTATTTCATGACCGGATTCTATTAATTTCTTCAAGATACTTGCCGCAAAATCCGGTGTACCCATGAATAAAACTTTCATAAAAATAACCATACCCTTTCTTGGCTACCTGCAAATTTTCTGCCGCTTTGCGGCATCTCAAAAGCCCGGAAGAACAAGGAGTAAGCACCTATGTGCGAACTTCGCAGTTCTTCCCGTGTGAAGATGTTTTTTCTTCACAATACGCCCATCTGCATACCTTTGTATACTTTGTGATATTATTTTCTACCCTTACATTCCCCGGTCCGTTACGCTGCGGAGTCCGCCAATAACCCTATCCACATACAATTTACCATCCAGATGATCAATTTCATGGTTTAAAGCACGAGCTAGCAGTTCGGTACCCTCAACCGTAAACTCTTTCATATTTTTATCATAAGCTTTCACCTTAACATAATTCGGTCTGGTTACCGTGCCGACCTTGCCCGGAACACTGAGGCAGCCTTCATCACCGGTCTGCTCTCCTTCCGTTTCTACAATGACCGGATTGATTAAAACCAGCGGGTCATTCCCTTCCTCCGACACATCAATTACCACAACACGTTTTAATATACCTACCTGCGGTGCCGCAAGACCCACACCCTCTGCTTCATACATTGTTTCAAGCATATCATCAATGAGAACAAGCAGTTTCTTGTCAGCATCCTTCACTTCTTTGCTTGTCTTATATAAAACTTTATCTCCTATTTCACGGATATTTCGAATTGCCATACCGCGCACTTCCTTTCTATGTTTGTTCTGCAATCATAACATTAACTGCAATTATCTGTTTGCTTACATTTNNCTCGTTCACGTTGCACTTATCCACCCAATCCAATGCATTTTTTCAAGCTAGCTTGAAAAATGCCCTGTCTTGTCTGGACTAATCTGCTTATCTTGCATGATATCACATTTTTGTGGATCTTATCAATATTTTATAGGAAATGTAAGATTTCGTTTAGAAATAATTTATTATTTATGCTCTAATAGCTGCTCATGGGATCAAAATCAAATTGAAAACTGCAGTCGGAATAATACTGGGTATAGGCAAGGTAGCCTTCCAGATAATCCTTGATACCGATCAGGGTGTTGTATTCTTCATGCTTGATATAGATCACCCGGCGGTAATAATCGTTGGCTTTTGCCAAACCGGCGGTTGCCGGTCCGATCATCTGAGCCGCAATCTGTTGTTCGCCTATCATCTCCTTAATGGCTTCCCCCGCATGTACGGAGGCTTCTATCGCACTTTCCTCGTTTTTCGATGTTATCAATAATAATAACATATGAGCCGCCGGAGGGTATTGCATCAGTTTCCGGTAAAGCATCTCCTGCTTATAAAAGCTTTCATAATCGCCCTTTGCAGCTGTAACGATACTGTAATGCTCTGGATGATAGGTCTGGATTACCACTTCACCGGGCAAGACATCCCTTCCCGCCCGGCCGGCTGCCTGACAGAGAAGCTGAAAGGTCCTCTCACTCGCCCGAAAATCTCCGACATAGAGGGACAGATCGGCAGCTATGATACCGACTAAAGTCACCAAGGGGAAATCATGCCCTTTGACAATCATCTGCGTTCCTACAAGAATATCCGCCTGGTGAGAGGCAAAGGCAGATAATATTTTTCCGTAGCTGTCCTTCTTCTTCGTGGTATCCGTATCCATACGAAGTACCCGGGCGCCTGGGAACTCTTTCCTAACCAGTTCCTCCACCTTCTGGGTGCCGGTTCCAAAGGCAGCAATGAACTTGGATCCACAGGTCGGACAAAGGGACGGATGCGGCTCCTCATATCCGCAGTAATGGCATACCATCTTCCGGTTATTATGTGAGGTCAGGGCGACGTCACAATGCGGGCACTTCATTACATGACCACAGCTTCTGCAGGACACGAATCCGGCATAGCCTCTTCGGTTTAGAAATAGCATGATCTGCTCTTTCTTTGCCAGACGGTCTGCTATCAGTTCTTTCAACTTCTCGCTGAAAATCGATTTGTTCTTCTTTTTCAGTTCTTCCCGCAGGTCAACAATCCATACCTTCGGAGGAATCGCCTCCTTGGCGCGCTTCCTAAGCTGAAATAGTTTATATTCCCCAGTCATTGCCCGGCGATAGGATTCTAAGGAAGGCGTAGCGGATCCCAGAATCACGGAAGCGTTCGTCAGCTCCGCCCGCTTCACAGCGACCTCCACGGCATGATACTTTGGTGTGGTTTCACTTTTATAGCTGGTTTCATGTTCTTCATCAATAACGATCAATCCCAGATTCAAAAAAGGAGTAAATAGTGCGGAACGGGGTCCGATCACGAGATCGATCTCGCCTCTTTTTGCCCGCAGGCTCTGGTCGTATCGCTCCCCCTGGGACATACGGGAATTTAATATGCTTACCCTGTCTCCAAATCTTTTATAAAAACGCAGTACCGTTTGATAGGTCAGGGCAATTTCAGGAATTAAGAGAATTACCTGTTTTCCCATCGCTATCACGTCTGCGATAACTTCCATATATACTTCCGTCTTGCCGCTGCCGGTCACTCCATGGATAAGATAGACGGCACGGTTACCTGCCTTATATTCTTTCGTTATCTGATCCGTAATCGCACGCTGCTCTTCATTTAATATTACCGGTCGATAAGCCTGCTCCTGCTGCTTTATCGGATTTCGGTAGATCTGCTTTGCTACTGTTTTTGTTATTCCCAGCTGCTCCAGACCATCCAGCGTACTTTTAGATATGTTCAGCTTATGGACGACATCCTCATAATCTAAGGTCTGCTCTTTGATCAGCGCTTCCAGAAGACGAGCCCTTGCCGTATTGTTTTTCCGTTGAAACTCATAATAGAAAAGCTTTGCCTGCTCTATGTCAACGGTGAGGGATACCGTTTTTTCTTCCTTATGTTTTATAGCCTTGCGAACCGGAATCACGGTTTTCAGTGCATCATTCATAGTACCGCCAAAGGTTTCTTTTATCCAGTCAGCGAGATAGATAAGATGACTTTCTATAATCGGCGCCCCTTCGACCACCTCAGTAATGGGCTTGATCTTACTTTTCTCTACCTTGGGCTCTCCGGACAATCCAACAATATACCCGTTGATCTGCCGGTTTCCCTTTCCAAAAGACACAACGACGGGAGCGCCGATCTTCGCCTGGGTAAGATATTTTTCAGGAACGGCATACTGATATGTCTTGTCCAAGTTTTCATTCGAAATATCTATAATAATGTCTGCATAAGTTTGAAAAGACATATGGGCCTCCTTTGTAAAATAACAATTATTCTAAAAGTTAATATATATAGAACATTTCAACACTTAAAAAAACTACCGTTGTTCATTTACCTCCCATCTTCAGGGAAAAGTCTTTGTAACAGACGAATCTCATGAATGTAAATGGTAGCAGTACCTGGGTGACAACGGTAGCTTCTATTTCTATTTGGTAAATTCATATCCAATTATATCATGATTAAAGAACACACTCATGATTTTTTTACTTCACTCGATATTTTCGTTACTGTTCACACCCAGGCAAAGTCTATCATATGATTTCTACAAATGATATCCGATAAGGAGTATTTGCATTCGTCGGTNNGAACAAAAAACATGTTCATGATCTTGTCACTCCACTAGTCCGCTTTTTATTATATCATGGTATACATGGTGGGTGTGAACTTATCTGCCTTCCAGGATTTCCCGAATAAGATCACGCTCATCCATATGATGCTTTACCCCTTTTATCTCCTGGTAATCCTCATGTCCTTTTCCTGCCAGCACAATAACATCGCCTTCTTCGGCATGCTCAATACAGTATTTGATTGCCTGCTTCCGGTCAATAATTTCAACATATTTTCCGGGTCCTCTCTTAACACCGACCAAGATATCATTGATAATATCCTGTGGCTCCTCAAATCTTGGATTATCGGAAGTTACCACCGTCAGATCGGCAAGATTCGAGGATACCTCTCCCATCTCAAACCGTCTGCTCTTTGCCCGATTGCCTCCGCATCCAAACATGCATACCAATCGTTTCGGATGATATTCCCGCAATGTTGTCAGCAGACTCTTTAAGCTCATCGCATTATGCGCATAATCGATCATTAATGTGAATTTATCGGAAATGGGTACCAGCTCTACACGGCCGCGTACCTTTACCTGATCTAAGGAATTCTGGATTTCCTTCACTCCCACACCGAAATGCCTGCAAAGGCCGATCGCGCAAAGGGAATTATACACGCTGAATTTCCCTGGAATATCGATCTCCACATCAAAATTCATAAGACCTTCCACCCGGTAAGCAATTCCAAGAAAGCCCGGCCTTTTCTCTAACCTAACATTCGATGCACGAAGATCCGCTTTCTCTGAGAAGCCAAATGTCTCCACCTCACAGGTGTGTCCCTTTAGGATCTCCTCTGCATGGGGATCATCGATATTAATGATTCCAACCTTACATTGCTGAAACAACTTGCTTTTACAGGATAAATAATCCGCAAAATCCTTATGCTCATTTTCCCCGATATGATCCGGTTCAATATTGGTAAAGATCCCATAGTCAAAAGTAAAGCCGTCGACACGATTAAGCATTAGGCCTTGCGAAGAAACCTCCATTACAAC